>NZ_JBHXTL010000035.1:0-66846 GCF_042677365.1 Kitasatospora sp. NPDC127116 | reverse complement strand
TTGGTTGTGGGGGGTGCTGTGTTTGGTCTTATGTGGTGGGGGGTGGTGTGTTTGTTTGTTTTTTTTTTTTTTGTGGGGGGGGGGGGCGGGCCCGGGGGGGCCCCCCCCCCGCCCCCAGGCCCCCCTCAGACCACATGAACGACTCTCGACTTACGAAAGAGGGCTTGACGACCAGTGCTTGACGTCAACTTCTTCGACGAGCTCCGCATCGGCCTGGCCACCGCCGACGACATCCGCCAGTGGTCGCACGGCGAGGTCAAGAAGCCGGAGACCATCAACTACCGCACCCTGAAGCCGGAAAAGGACGGGCTCTTCTGCGAGAAGATCTTCGGCCCCACCCGGGACTGGGAGTGCTACTGCGGTAAGTACAAGCGCGTCCGCTTCAAGGGCATCATCTGCGAGCGCTGCGGCGTCGAGGTGACCCGCGCCAAGGTGCGCCGCGAGCGGATGGGCCACATCGAGCTGGCCGCCCCGGTCACCCACATCTGGTACTTCAAGGGCGTGCCGTCCCGCCTGGGCTACCTGCTCGACCTGGCGCCGAAGGACCTCGAGAAGGTCATCTACTTCGCCGCCTACATGATCACCTGGGTCGACGACGAGCGCCGCCAGCGCGACCTCCCGTCCCTGGAGGCGCACGTCTCGGTCGAGCGCCAGCAGATCGAGAACCGCCGCGACTCGGACCTCGAGGCCCGCGCCAAGAAGGCCGAGACCGACCTGGCCGAGCTGGAGGCCGAGGGCGCCAAGGCCGACGTGCGCCGCAAGGTGCGCGAGGGCGCCGAGCGCGAGATGAAGCAGCTGCGCGACCGCGCGCAGCGCGAGCTCGACCGCCTCGACGAGGTGTGGGCCCGCTTCAAGAACCTCAAGGTCCAGGACCTCGAGGGCGACGAGCTGCTCTACCGCGAGCTGCGCGACCGCTTCGGCACCTACTTCTCCGGCTCGATGGGCGCGGCGGCCCTCAAGGACCGCCTGGAGACCTTCGACCTGGCGGAGGAGTCCGAGCGCCTGCGCGAGATCATCCGCACCGGCAAGGGCCAGAAGAAGACCCGTGCGCTCAAGCGCCTCAAGGTCGTCTCCGCGTTCCTGCAGACCACCAACAAGCCCAACGGCATGGTGCTGGACTGCGTCCCGGTCATCCCGCCGGACCTGCGTCCGATGGTGCAGCTGGACGGTGGCCGCTTCGCGACCTCCGACCTGAACGACCTGTACCGCCGCGTGATCAACCGCAACAACCGCCTGAAGCGCCTTCTCGACCTCGGTGCCCCCGAGATCATCGTGAACAACGAGAAGCGCATGCTCCAGGAGGCCGTCGACGCGCTGTTCGACAACGGCCGTCGTGGTCGCCCGGTCACGGGCCCCGGCAACCGCCCGCTGAAGTCCCTCAGCGACATGCTGAAGGGCAAGCAGGGTCGTTTCCGTCAGAACCTGCTCGGCAAGCGAGTCGACTACTCGGCCCGTTCGGTCATCGTCGTCGGCCCGCAGCTCAAGCTGCACCAGTGCGGTCTGCCGAAGGCCATGGCGCTGGAGCTCTTCAAGCCGTTCGTGATGAAGCGCCTGGTCGACCTGAACCACGCGCAGAACATCAAGTCGGCCAAGCGCATGGTCGAGCGTGCCCGCCCGGTCGTGTGGGACGTGCTCGAAGAGGTCATCGCCGAGCACCCGGTGCTGCTGAACCGTGCGCCCACCCTGCACCGCCTCGGCATCCAGGCCTTCGAGCCGCAGCTGGTCGAGGGCAAGGCCATCCAGATCCACCCGCTCGTCTGCACCGCGTTCAACGCGGACTTCGACGGTGACCAGATGGCCGTCCACCTGCCGCTCTCCGCGGAGGCGCAGGCCGAGGCCCGCATCCTGATGCTGTCCTCGAACAACATCCTGAAGCCGGCCGACGGTCGCCCCGTCACCATGCCGACCCAGGACATGGTGCTCGGTCTGTTCTTCCTGACCTCGGACCGCGAGAACGTGAAGGGCGCCGGCCGCACCTTCTCGTCGACCGCCGAGGCGATCATGGCCTTCGACGCCCGCGACCTGGACGTCCAGGCCCCGATCGAGCTGCGCCTGCCGGCCGGCACCGTCCCGCCGCGCGGCTGGACCGCCCCGGTGGACGAGGACGGCCAGTCGAGCTGGTTCGACGGCGAGCCCTTCCGCCTGACCACCACCCTGGGCCGCGCGCTCTTCAACGAGCTGCTGCCCGAGGACTACCCGTTCGTCGACTACGAGGTGGGCAAGAAGCAGCTCTCCGCGATCGTCAACGACCTGGCGGAGCGCTACCCCAAGGTCGTCGTCGCGGCGACCCTGGACAACCTGAAGGCGTCCGGCTTCCACTGGTCGACCCGCTCGGGTGTCACCGTCTCGATCTCCGACGTCGTCGTCCCGCCGAACAAGCCCCAGATCCTCGAGGGCTACGAGGCGAAGGCGGAGAAGGTCCAGCGTCAGTACGAGCGCGGCCTGATCACCAACGACGAGCGCAAGCAGGAGCTCATCGGCATCTGGACCCAGGCGACCAACGAGGTCGCCGAGGCCATGAACGAGAACTTCCCGAAGACGAACCCCATCTTCATGATGGTCGACTCGGGTGCTCGTGGAAACATGATGCAGATGCGCCAGATCGCCGGTATGCGTGGTCTGGTGTCGAACGCCAAGAACGAGACCATCCCGCGACCCATCAAGGCGTCGTTCCGTGAGGGTCTGTCCGTGCTGGAGTACTTCATCTCCACCCACGGTGCCCGTAAGGGTCTGGCCGACACCGCCCTCCGTACCGCCGACTCCGGTTACCTCACCCGTCGTCTGGTCGACGTCTCCCAGGACGTCATCATTCGCGAGGAGGACTGCGGCACCGAGCGCGGCCTGAAGCTGGCGATCGGCTCCGTGGGTGCGGACGGCGTGCTGCGCAAGGCCGACGACGTCGAGACCAGCGTCTACGCCCGCATGCTCGCCGAGGACATCACGGTGGACGGCAAGCTCCTTGCCACCGCCAACACCGACCTCGGCGACGTCCTGATCGACGAGCTGATCCGCCACGGCATCGGCGAGGTCAAGACCCGCTCGATCCTGACCTGTGAGTCGGCCGTCGGCACCTGTGCCATGTGCTACGGGCGCTCGCTGGCCACCGGCAAGCTGGTCGACATCGGTGAGGCGGTCGGCATCATCGCCGCCCAGTCCATCGGTGAGCCCGGTACCCAGCTGACCATGCGTACCTTCCACACCGGTGGTGTGGCCGGTGACGACATCACCCAGGGTCTGCCGCGTGTCGTCGAGCTCTTCGAGGCCCGTACCCCGAAGGGTGTGGCTCCGATCTCGGAGGCGCAGGGCCGGGTCCGCATCGAGGACACCGAGAAGACCCGCAAGCTGGTCGTCACGCCGGACGACGGCACCGACGAGATCGCCTACCCGGTCTCGAAGCGTGTGAAGCTGCTCGTCAGCGAGGGCGAGGCGGTCGAGGTCGGCCAGAAGCTGACCATGGGTGCCACCAACCCGCACGACGTCCTGCGCATCATGGGCCAGCGTGCCGTCCAGGTCCACCTGGTCGCCGAGGTCCAGAAGGTCTACAACTCGCAGGGTGTGTCGATCCACGACAAGCACATCGAGATCATCATCCGGCAGATGCTCCGCCGCGTGACGATCATCGAGTCGGGCGACGCCGAGCTGCTGCCCGGCGAGCTGGTCGAGCGCGGCCGCTTCGAGCAGGAGAACCGCCGCGTCGTCGCCGAGGGCGGTCACCCCGCCTCCGGCCGTCCGCAGCTGATGGGTATCACCAAGGCCTCGCTGGCCACCGAGTCCTGGCTGTCGGCCGCCTCCTTCCAGGAGACGACCCGGGTCCTCACCGACGCGGCGATCCACGCCAAGTCGGACCCGCTGCTGGGCCTCAAGGAGAACGTCATCCTCGGTAAGCTCATCCCGGCCGGTACGGGCCTGCCCCGTTACCGCAACATCCGGGTCGAGCCGACCGAGGAGGCCAAGGCCGCGATGTACTCGGCCGTCGGCTACGACGACTACGACCTGTCGCCCTTCGGCGCCGGCTCCGGCCAGGCGGTTCCGCTGGACGACTACGACTACGGCCCGTACACCGGCTGAGTCGCGCAGCACCGATCGCAGGGCGGTCACCCCACGGGGTGGCCGCCCTGCGGCGTTCCCGGGGGCTCCAGGGGCCGTCAGGGGCCGCTGGGGAGCGTGGGGGAGGCCCGGCCGGCGGGGCCGTTCGGGGCACGGACGGAAGCCGATTAGGTCATTCGGCCGAAGTCGCGTAGAGTCATGTTTACCGACGCGGGGTGGAGCAGCTCGGTAGCTCGCTGGGCTCATAACCCAGAGGTCGCAGGTTCAAATCCTGTCCCCGCTACAAAGAGAAGGGCCCGGAGGCATCAAGCCTCCGGGCCCTTCGGCATTCCCCGGGCCGGACGGCTCCGTCGCACGGGGGAGGGGCGGGAACCGCTCCGGCGGGGGAGGCGGTCGGGGCGGCCGCCGAGGGAGGGTTCCCGGTGTCGGTCGACGGGCTTTCGAAGGAGCCGGGGATGAAGCGGGTGCTGGGCGCGGTGGCGATCACGGCGGGGGTGCTGGTCGGGATGTCGGCCTGCCTGCCGTTCGGGGACGACGCGGAGCACCGGACGGTGAGCTACGGGGTGGCGGGGCCGGTCCGGGAGCTCGTCGTGGAGGGGGCCGACGGCGGGGTGGTGGTGCACGGGGGCGGTGACGCCGTGCACGTGGTCGAGAAGCAGGACTACCGGGGGGACGCGCCGAAGAGCACCCACGAGGTGACGGACGGCGTGCTGAGGCTGACGTACGACTGCGGCTCCTGCGGGATCGGGTACACCGTGCAGGTGCCCGCCGGGACCAGGGTGCGGGTGAAGGAGGGCAACGGCGGCGTCAAGCTGTCCGGGCTGGCCGGCGAGGTGGACGCCGAGGTGACCAACGGCGGGGTCGAGGCCGACGGGCTGCGGGCCCCGCGGGTGCGGCTGACCACGGTGAACGGCGGGGTGCGGGCCGACTTCGCCGCGGCGCCGTCGAAGGTCGAGGCGAGCACCACCAACGGCGGGGTGCGGCTGCGGGTGCCGGCCGGGGAGGCGTACGCGGTGGACGCCCGGGCCTCGGCCGGCGCGGTGGACCTGGGCATCCCCTCGCAGCCGGGCGCGGCGCGCAGCATCAGCGCCCGGGCGGAGACCGGCGGAGTGACGGTCAGCGGTGGCTGACCTGGGCGTTCCGCAGGCGCTGCCGGTAGGGCATGATCTCCTGCGCGGGGGCGGCGTCCCCGGCTACGGGGGAGGGACCGGGGTGGAGCGTGCGGTGCGCCTGCGCGGCCGGGTGGACGGGTTCGGCCCGTACCTGCCGGACTCGCTGCTGGCGGTGGCGGCGGCCGGGGTCGCGCTCTGGGCGGTGTCCCAGGACACCACGGTGCGCCCGTGGTGGATCCACCTGCTCGCGGTGGCGACCGCGCTGCCGCTGCCCTGGCGGCGCCTGAGGCCGCTGACGGTGCTGGCGCTGGCGACGGCGCCGTCGCTGGTGATCTCGGTGGTGGCGCACTCGGCCAACCCCCAGGTGCCGCTCTCCGGGGTGGTCGCCCTCTACACGGTGGCGGAACGGTCCTCGGAGCGGGTGCGGTGGAGCGTGCTGGCGGTGGTGGTGGCCGGCAACGTGCTGGGCACCCACTCGCCGAACGGCGCGCTGTTCAGCCTGGTCACCTCCGTCGGCACCTTCGTGTTCGGTTCGCTGGTGCGCGCCCAGCGGCAGCTGGCCCGGGTGCAGGCGGAGCGGGCCCGGGACGCCGGCGAACGGGCGGCGAGCGACGCGGCCCGGGCGGTGGCGGAGGAGCGGGCCCGGATCGCCCGGGAGATGCACGACATCCTGGCCCACGCCGTCTCGCTGATGGTGATCCAGGCCGAGGCCGGGCCGGTGGTGGTGCGCAGCGATCCGGACCGGGCCGTCCGCGCGTTCGACACCATCGCCGACGCGGGCCGGGACGCGATGGTCCAGCTGCGGCGCGTGCTGGGGGTGCTGAAGGATCCGGAGGCGGGCCGGCAGCTGGCGCCGCAGCCCCGGCTGGCCGAACTCGCCGCGGTGGCCGACCGGGTGCGCGCGGCGGGGCCGCGGGTGGATCTCGAACTTCCCGGGCAGGAGGGTCCGCTGCCGGCCGACGTGGAGACGGCGGCGTACCGGATCGTGCAGGAGGCGCTGACCAACACGGTCAAGCACGCCGGGGCGGACCGGGTCGCGGTCCGGGTGCGGCGGGCCGGGGAGGTGCTGGAGGTGGTGGTCTCGGACAACGGACGCGGGGTGCCGGCCGCGGCCGGCCGTGCGGTGGTCGGCTGGTCCGGCGGCCGCGGGCTGGTCGGCATCCGGGAGCGGGCGGCGGCCTGCGGCGGGCTGGCCGAGGCCGGGCCGGGGCCGGAGGGCAGGGGTTTCCTGGTGAGGGCCCGGCTGCCGCTGGGCACCGGCGGGGTGGTGGAGAGGGTGGACGAATGACGCCGATCCGGGTGGTCGTCGCGGACGACCAGGAGCTGGTGCGGGCCGGGTTCGGGATGATCCTGGACGC
Organism: Kitasatospora sp. NPDC127116; assembly: GCF_042677365.1. Taxonomy (NCBI): domain Bacteria; kingdom Bacillati; phylum Actinomycetota; class Actinomycetes; order Kitasatosporales; family Streptomycetaceae; genus Kitasatospora; species Kitasatospora sp. NPDC127116. Next base: position 60,329 of record NZ_JBHXTL010000035.1, on the reverse strand, counting down.
GCAGCCGGACATCGAGGTGGTGGCCGAGGCGTGCGACGGTGCCGAGGCGATCGAGGCGGTGCGCGCGCACGGTCCGGACGTGCTGCTGCTGGACGTCCGGATGCCGGTGATGGACGGGCTGGAGGCGGCCCGCCGGGTGTGCGCCGAGTTCCCGTCGACCAAGGTGATCATGCTGACCACCTTCGACATCGACGACTACGTCTTCGACGCGCTGTACGCGGGTGCCAGCGGCTTCCTGCTCAAGGACGTCCGGCGGGACGACCTGGCGCACGGGGTGCGGATGGTCGCCTCGGGGGAGGCGCTGCTCGCGCCGTCGGTGACCAGGCGGCTGATCGGCGAGTTCGCGGCCCGTCGGCCGGGGGCGCCGGAGCGGGCGGTGCGACCGCCGTCGCGGCTGCTGGAGCAGCTGACCCTGCGCGAGCGGGAGACGCTGCGGCTGATCGCGCGCGGGCTGTCCAACGCCGAGATCGCGGCCGAGCTGGTGGTCAGCGAGCACACGGTGAAGACGCACGTCAGCAATGTGCTGAGCAAGCTCGGGCTGCGGGACCGGGTGCACGCGGTGGTGTTCGCGTACGAGGCCGGGGCGGTGGTGGCGGGGGAGTCCTGACGGGCTCCCCCGTGCGGGGGAGGCGGCCGGTTCGCCGGTGCGGGGGATCCGGGACGAGGGCCCCGGCCGGGAGGCTCTGCGGTGTCGGAACGGACCACACCGCTGGAGACCATCGGATGAACACCGCCCTGGATGCCCGGAACACCCGCCCCACCCGCCTCAGCGGCCTCACGCCGTACGCCGTCGTCGGCGCCCCCGCCCTGATGGCCCTCTACGGCGGCATCCGCCTGGTGCCGGGCTCCCGGGCGCCCGGCCCCGGCTGGACGGCGGGGCACACCGCGATGCTCGCCGGGCTGCTGCTGTTCGCCCCCGTCCTCCTCGCCCTGCACCGGCGGCTCGCCCCGCGCGGCACGGCCGGGCGGACCGCGGCCGGGGCGGCGCTGGGGACGGCCTTCGCGGGGCTGCTCTGCTCGCTGGCGCAGATCGGCATCGACCTGGTGGTGGGGCTGGCGGCGGCGGACAAGGCCGAGCAGTCGCGGCTGTTCGACCGGGTCCAGGACGTCCCGGGCGTGCTGCCGGTCGTCTACCAGGTCGGCCCGCTGCTCTTCTACGTCGGCCTGCTGGCGCTGCTGACCGCCGCCGCGGCGGGCCGCTCCCGGGTGCTGCGCTGGTGGAGCCCGGTGCTGGCGCTGCTCGGCACCCTGGCCTCGGGCGTCGACCTGGCCCTCGTCCCGCTCGCCGCCGCCTGCTACCTGCTCGCGCTCGCCCCGCTGGCCCGCCCGGCCGCCGCGCCGCGCGCCGCCCTGGCCTGAAACGCGCGTCCTGGCCCGAAGCGGGCCCCGGCCCGGTGCCCCCGGGTTTTTCGGTGGCCGGTCGTGGGCCGCGGGCCGTACGGTCCGGGGTATGAACGCGAAGCGCCCCCTGATCGCCGTGCTCACCGGCGCGGGCATCTCGACGGACTCCGGCATCCCCGACTACCGCGGCCCGCAGGGGCTGTGGCAGAAGGACCCGTCGGCGCAGGAGCTGGTCACCATCGGGCCGTACCTGGAGGACCCGGAGGTCCGGCGGCGGGCCTGGCGGATGCGGCTGGAGACGGGCGCGCTGGGCGCCGAGCCGAACGCCGGGCACCGGGCGCTGGTCGACCTGGAGCGCTCCGGGCTGCCGCTGCGGGTGCTCACCCAGAACATCGACGGGCTGCACCAGAGGTCCGGGCTGACCGCCCGCAAGGTGCTCGAACTGCACGGCAACGTGCGGGAGACGCAGTGCCTGCGCTGCCGGGTGGTCGGTTCGATGGCGGACGCGCTGGAGCGGGTCGGGGCGGGCGAGCCGGACCCGGCGTGCCGGGAGTGCGGGGGGATCCTCAAGCCGCGCATCGTGATGTTCGGCGAGAACCTGGACCCGGAGGTGCTCGGGCAGGCCGACTCGGTCGCCCGGGCCTGCGACGTCTTCATCGCGGTCGGCACCAGCCTCCAGGTGTTCCCGGTGGCGGGGCTGCCGTACAACGCGGTGCGGACCGGGGCGAAGCTGATCATCGTGAACGGCGAGCCGACGCCCTACGACGAGGCCGCGGCCGAGGTGATCCGGGAGCCGATCTCGCAGGCGCTGCCGAAGCTGGTGCGCCGACTTGTCCTGGAGCGGGCCTGAGCGGGCGCCGGAAGGGTCATGTTCCCGGATGTACCGCGTGCGTACGATGATCTTTCCGGCTTCCCCCCTCCTGGCCTGGAGTGATCGACCGATGACGACGACGGCGAAGTTCGACCCCTGGTCGGCGGCCTTCGTGGCCCACCCGTACGACGCGTACGCCGAACTGCGCGAGCACGCGCCGGTGACGTACTTCGAGCCCACGAACCAGTGGCTCGTCTCGCGCCACGAGGACGTCAGCGCCCTGCTGCGCGACCGGCGGCTCGGCCGCACCTACACCCACCGCTTCAGCCACCAGGAGTTCGGCCGCCCCGAGCCCGACCCGGCGCACGAGCCCTTCCACACCCTCAACGACCACGGGCTGCTCGACCTGGAGGCGCCCGACCACACCCGGCTGCGCCGGCTGGTCTCCAAGGCCTTCACCCCGCGCATGGTCGAGGGCCTGCGCCCCACCGTGCGGCGGCTGGCCGGCGAACTGGTCGACGGGCTGCTCGCGGCCGGCGGCGGCGACCTGATCTCCGCCGTCGCCGAGCCGCTGCCGGTCGCCGTGATCGCCGAGATGCTCGGCGTGCCGGAGGGCGACCGCCACCTGCTGCGGCCCTGGTCCGCCGACATCACCGGGATGTTCGAGCTCAACCCCACCGAGGAGACCGCCCGCCGGGCCGTCACCGCGAGCATCGAGTTCTCCGACTACCTGCGCACCCTGATCCGCGAACGCCGGGGCAACCCCGGGACGGACCTGATCAGCGCGCTCATCCAGGCCCAGGAGGGCTCCGACGCGCTCAGCGAGCAGGAGATGATCTCCACCTGCGTGCTGCTGCTCAACGCCGGCCACGAGGCGACCGTCAACACCACCGGCAACGGCTGGTGGGCGCTGTTCCGCAACCCCGGGGAGCTCGCCCGGCTGCGCGGCTCGGTGGACGCACTGCTGCCCACCGCGATCGAGGAGCTGATGCGCTGGGACACCCCGCTGCAGATGTTCGAGCGCTGGGTGCTGGAGGACATCGAGGTCCGCGGCGTCACCATCCCGCGCGGCGCCGAGATCGCCCTGCTCTTCGGCTCCGCCAACCGCGACCCCGAGCGCTTCGCCGACCCGGACCGCCTCGACCTCGGCCGCACCGACAACCCGCACATCACCTTCGGCGCCGGAATCCACTTCTGTCTGGGCGCCCCGCTCGCCAGACTGGAGCTCACCGAGTCCTACGGCACGCTGCTGCGCCGGGCCCCGGGCCTGCGGCTGGTCCGCGAGCCCGAGTGGAACCCGGGCTACGTGATCCGCGGGCTCAAGGAGCTGTTGGTCGAGGTGTGACGGGAAGAGGGGGGAGCTGCCGTGGGCAAGGCGACGGGGGCACTGCTGGGGCTGGCGATCGGCGACGCGATGGGCCGGCCGACCGAGTTCCAGGACATCGAGCGGATCGCCGCCGACCATCCGGACTGGCGGCGGCTCCCGCTGCCGAAGAAGGCGCTGGTCACCGACGACACCCAGATGACGCTCGCCCTCGCCCGCGGCCTGCGCACCGCCCTGGCGCGCGGGACCCTGACGCCCCTGCGGCTGGAACGGCCGGTCCGCGAGGAGTTCGTCGACTGGTGGCGCTCCCCGCAGAACAACCGCGCCCCCGGCATGACCTGCCTGCGGGCCTGCCAGCGGCTCAGCCACGACGAGTACCGCTGGCAGCAGGCCAGCGACGTCGGCTCCAAGGGCTGCGGCGCCAACATGCGGGTCGCCCCGGTCGGGCTGATCCGCGACCTGGACGCCCGGCAGCTCTCCGGCGCCGCCCAGCTGCAGTCCGCGCTCACCCACGGCCACCCGACCGCGCTCGCCGCCAGTGACCTCACCGCGTACGCCGTGCGCAAGCTCGCCGAGGGCGTCCCGCCCGCCGCACTGCCCGGGGTGCTGCGGGCGTACGCGCTGGCGGGCCGCGAGCGGTACGACGCGTTCTGGCTCGGCGACCTCTCCGACCACTGGTACGGCTCCTCGCCGCAGGCCGTCATCGCCCGCGGCTGGGACGAGTGCCTCCAGGTGCTCGACCGGCTGGACGCGGCGCTCGCCGCCCCCGACGTCGAGGCCGACCCGTGCCTGGCCACCGGCGAGGGCTGGGTCGCCGAGGAGGCCTTCGGCACCGGCCTGCTCTGCTTCCTGCTGCTGCCCGACGACCCGGTGGCGGCCGTCCGCCGGGCCGCCTGCTCCAGCGGCGACTCCGACTCGCTGGCCTGCCTGACCGGCGCCTTCGCCGGCGCCCACCACGGCGAGGCGGCCTGGCCGGCCGACTGGGTGGAGCGGATCGAGCACCGGGACGAACTGCTGGAGTTCGGAGCGCTCTGGGACTGATCCGGGGCACGCCGGCCGGGCGGAACCGGTGGGCGGGGCGGCGCGTCGAAGGGCCATGACGAACCGCAGCACCGCAACCCGTCGCACCCTCCGCCGCCCGGCGGCGCTGCTCCTCGCGGCCGCGCTCGCCACGCCGCTGCTCGCCGGCTGCGGCAGCACCGGGGCCGCCGCGCCCGTGGAGCTCCGGGCGTCCGCGCCCGTGAGCCGGCCGGCCGTCGACCCGGCCCAGGTGGCCGCCACCGCGAGCGCCACCGACGCCTTCGGCCTGGACCTGCTGCACGCCCTGACCAGCGAGCCGGACGCCGCCGGGAGCAACCTCGTGGTCTCCCCGTCCGGCCTGGCCACCCTGCTCGCCATGCTGCTGCCCGGAGCCCGCGGCGCCACCGCCGGGGAACTGGCCGAGGCCCTGCACACCGGGCTCGACCCGCGGCAGTACGCGCTCGCCACCGGCGCGCTGAACCGGCCGGTCCCGGCCACCGACAAGCTGACCCTGCGCCGCAGCGACGACGTCTGGACCCAGCAGGGCCTGGCCGTCGAGCCGGACTACCTCGCCACCCTCGCCGCCGCCTTCGACGCCGGGGTCCACCAGGCCGACTTCGCCAAGGACCCGGACGGGGCCCGCAGGACCGTCAACGCGGCCGTGGAGAAGGCCACCGACGGCCGGATCAAGGAGCTGTTCGGCTCGAACGGGATCACGTCGAGCACCCGGCTGGTGCTCACCGACGCGCTGTACCTCAAGGCGAAGTGGGCCTCCGCCTTCAAGCCCTCGCTCACCGCCGACCGCCCGTTCCACAAGCTCGACGGCTCCGCCCCGGCCGTCCCCACGATGGGGCAGAGCGGGGAGTTCAAGTACGCCGACGGCTCCGGCGGGATCGTCGGCGAGCCCTGGCAGGCCGTCGAACTGCCCTACGCGGAGGGCGGGCTGGTGATGGACCTGATCGTCCCCGCGCAGGGCGGCTTCGCCGCGTTCGCCAAGGGCCTGGACCAGCCCCAGCTCGACCGCGTCCTCGGGGCCCTCGCCGAGCGGCCGGTCGACCTCCGGCTGCCGCGCTTCCACTTCGGCACCTCGAAGGAGCTCACCCCCGCGCTGCGCTCGCTCGGCGTGCGGGCGGCCTTCGACGCGGCCGACTTCGGCGGCATCGCCAAGGACCCGCTGGCCGTCGGCACGGTGTTGCAGAAGGCCACGATCGAGGTCGGCGAGGACGGCACGGTCGCGGCGGCCGGCAGCGGTGTCGGGATGGAGGTGATGGCGGTGCCGAACGCCGAACGGCCGGTCCAGGTGTACGTCGACCGGCCGTTCCTGTTCCTGATCCGGGACGCCCGGGGCGGCGCGCCGCTGTTCCTCGGCCAGGTCACCGACCCGCGGGCGGGCTAGTCACCGGGCCGGGTGGTCACCAGGCGGGGTAGCGCCCGCCGAGCCCGGGGTGCAGCGGGTCGCGGCTGCCGAACAGCACCAGCAGGTCGTCGGCGACCTGCCGCAGCTCGGCCCGGCCCTCGACCGCCCCGGCCCACTCGGGGGGCAGCGCGGCGGCGCCGTACGCGGCCCCGACCAGGTTGCCGCAGACCGCGCCGGTCGAGTCGCTGTCCCCCGAGTGGTTCACCGACAGCAGCAGCGCGGTGCGCACCGGGTCGGGGTCCAGGGTGGCCGCCAGCAGCGAGTACACCGCGATGGCCAGGCACTCCTCGGCGGTCCAGCCGAGCCCGACCCGCTCCACCGTCTCCGCGGCCGGCTCGGCCTCCTGGGCCAGCCGCACCGCCCGGGCCAGCGCCTGGACGGTCTCCTTGGAACTCGGCAGCTCGCGGATCTGCTCCACCGTCTCGCCGACCGCCGCCCACGGCTCGGTGCCGTCCGCGAGCCGCTCGACCAGGGCCGCGAAGGCGCCGGCCGCGAGGTAGCCGGTCGGGTGTCCGTGGGTGAGCTGGGCGCACTGCACCGCCAGCCCGAAGGACTGCTCGACACCGAGCCGGGCCAGCCCGAACGGCGCCGAGCGCATCACCGTGCCGCAGCCCTTGGAACCCGGGTTGATCGGCCCCAGCAGCCCGATCGCGGACGGCGCCTCGAACGCCGGATGCTCGGTCACCCCGCTCAGGCAGGCGTTGCCGGGCGCCCGCCGCGCGTACAGGAAGGGCCGGCTCAGCAGCCAGCCGTCGTACGGGCGGGGCTGCGGCTCGGTGTCCGGCGCGCCCTGGTACTGGGTCCGCAGCCAGCGCCGGTAGGCGCCGTGGACGGCCTCCGGCACCGAGCCGCCGCCGCCCGTCCAGCCGCGGACGAAGCCGCGGATCAGGCCCTCGGCGGTGAACAGCGTCATCTGGGTGTCGTCGGTGACCTCGACCGGCCCGGGCCCGGCCGGCAGCGTGGTCACGCCCTGCGGCCCGAACCGGTCCCGGATCTGGTGGAGTTGCTGGAACTCCACCGGCCAGCCCAGCGCATCGCCGATCGCTCCGCCGAGCAGCGCTCCGCGCACCCGGTCCCGGTACCCCGACTCCGCCGCCGGATCCGTCACGTCGCGTCCCCCTTCGTTCGTGGCGGACTACGTTCTATCAGGTCCCCGGGGAATGATCGGCGGGACGGGCCCTACCGGCGGATCGCACCGGCGCGTCCGTGCAGGGCGGCCCGGTCGGCGGCGGCGCGTCCGGCCGCCCAGCCCACGCCGTCGCTGACCCGCACCCGCTGCGAGACCAGCTTCGGGAACAGCCGGTCGACCTGCTCGTCCACCGCCTCGGAGCGGGCGGCGAGCGCGGGCAGCAGCCGCTCGTCCGGCAGCAACTGCTCCTCGGTGCCGTCCTCGCGCAGGTGCCGGCCGGCCGCGGCGGCGCTGGTGGCGCGCTCGGTCGCGGCGGTCAGCCGCTCGCGGATCCGCGCCGCGTACGCGACCAGGAAGGACTGCCGGAACGCCTTGCTGCGCGAGTCCTTGCGGGAGCCGGCCTTGTTGAGCGCGTGGGTGGCCTGCACCAGCAGCGAGGTGTAGAGCAGCTCGACGCCGTCCAGGTCGCCGTCGAAGCCGACCACGGTGCAGAAGCCGAACTCCTTCGCCCACACCACCCGGCACCGGTTGGCCGCCGCGACCGCGTCCAGCAGCATCGTCTTGGGACCCTCGTACGGGTTGTCCACCCCGATCCGCAGCGCCGCCGGGGTGTCGCGGTCGGCGCCGGCCGCGGCCAGCAGCGCGTCGTCGATGCTGTGCTGGGCCATCAGCTGCTGGGCCTTGGCGGTCAGCGCCTCGGCCTCCTCCGGGTACTCGGTGGACTCGGCCTTGGCCAGCAGCGCCCGGATCCGCGCCAGCATCCGCGGCTCGCCGGTCACCGGCGCCGAGTGCCGCCCCCGGACGGCCTGCCCGGGAGCGGGCCCCACCGGGGCGATCGGCGGCAGCCGGCCCCAGGTGCGCAGCAGCTCCAGGACGGCGGTGGCGAGCGCGAAGCGGTCCAGCCGGTGCCGGTGGGCGAAGGCGCCGAGGTACTCCTCGTCGCCGGACCACCACACCTCGGCCTCCAGCTCGCGCAGCTGCTCCCGCCAGCGCCGGTCCAGGCCGGCCGCGGGGTGGCGGCGGTCCTCGGCGGCGATCAGGTCCACCGCGAGGGCCAGGTGGACGGGCTGCAGCTCGCGCCGCACCACGCGCGCCAGGTCGGCCGGCCGCCATCCGGCGGACCAGCAGCGGCCGACGGCGGCGTCCGCGTGGCCGAGCACCGCCCGGCTCACCTCGGGCCACTGCCCGGCCGAGGCGGCCAGCAGCGAGGCCCCGGTGTCCAGGGCGAGGTCCAGTGCGTCCTCCGGTGCCGTCAGCACCGACCGCACCGCCTGCTCCAGCAGCGGCCCGGCGGTCCCGGCCTGCTGCGCTCGCTCGCCCACGGTGTGTCCCTGCTCTCCTCGACGGTCCGGCCTCCTGCCCATGATGCCGGAGCCGCGGCGGAGACCGTCCGGCGCTCGGGCCGGCGGGGCCCGCGGCTCAGCGCTCGATGGCCTTGGCCAGGATCTCCGGCGTGCGCTCCAGCAGCCGGCCCGCGGCCATCCGCACGCCCAGCGTCGCGACCAGGGCGCCGTACAGCGGGCCGACCAGCAGCACCGGCCAGCTCGACCCGTCCGAGACCAGCGCCCAGGCGAGGTAGCCGCCGACCGGCAGTGCCAGCACCGTGACGCCGAGCATCGAGCCGAACTGGTTGAGCAGGATCAGCCCGCCCTGTCCGGGGGCGGCGTTGCGCATCGGGTTGCTGTCGGCCGGCATGGTGTAGGGCGCCAGCACGCTGAACATCGAGCCCAGCGCGATCCCGCAGCCGAGGAGGGTCAGCGCCAGGCCGAGCGCGGACGGCAGCTCGCCCCACCGGCCGGTGACGGCCGCCAGCACCAGCCCCAGCACCACCGTCACCGGGACGGCGTACGACAGCACCGCGTACGCCCGGCCGCGCAGCTCGGACCGGGCGTCGGCCGGGGTGCGCAGGGTGGCGGCGACCATCCAGAACGCCGAGCCGTCCATGCCGAACAGGTTGAGCATCTGCAGTCCGAGGAACACCCCGGTCATCGCCAGCAGGTAGACGCTCGCCCAGCCCTGAACCATCGACAGCACGCAGATCACCAGCGTCATCCCGATGCTGGTGAACAGCGCGGCCTTGGCCCGCGGCTCGCGCCAGGCGTACCGCAGGTGGCGCTGCATCACCGCGCCGGTGCGGCCCTGGGGCAGGAAGCGCCAGCCGCGCGAGTTCTGCACCCCCCGGGCCACCTCCAGGGTGGAGGAGTCGGCGGTGACCATCAGCTCCTGCAGGCTCCGCCGCCACCAGCGCAGCAGCAGTGCCAGCAGCGCGGCGGCCGCGGCGAGCTGGAGCAGCGCGAGCCCGTACCGGCCCTCGCCGGCGGTGCGCGGCGCGTCCGCCGCGCTGATCGGCGGGATCCAGCGCAGCACCGAGGCGATCGGCTTCAGCGGGGTGAGGTCGATCGGTCCGCCCCGACGGCCGAGGATGCTCTGCGAGCCGACGTTGGCGACCTGCACCAGCAGCGCGAAGGCCAGCCCGCCGAAGATCGCGAAGTCCTTGCCGCGCCGGCTGGAGAGCATCCGGGCGTTGCCCGCGGCGACCGCCCGGGAGAGCGTGACCAGGCAGAGCACCGCGAGCGGTACGGCGGGCACCGCGACCGCGGCCGAGGCGCCGCCGGCCGCGCCGGCCAGCACCGCGCCGGTCACCAGCACCAGGCTGATCAGCGGCCCCGGTCCGATCAGCGCGGCCAGCAGCGAGCCGCGCAGCAGCGGGCCGGGCCGCAGCGGCAGCATGGTCAGCCGGGTCGGGTCGGCGCTCTCGTCGCTGGAGAAGAGGAACAGCGGCAGGGCGGCCCAGCCCAGGGCCAGCACGCCGAGCAGCATCACCCCGGCGTCCCCGGAGCCCGCGTAGCGCCCGTTCAGCGCGCTCATGGCGACGGCGACGCCGGCCGCGAGGGCCAGGCCCGCGACGCCGCCGATCACGTAGACGGTGGTCCGGCCGGGGCTGCGCCGCAGCCCGTTGCGCAGCAGCCGCAGCTTGAGCGCGACCAGGGCGCGCACCACCGTCCGCCCGTCGGGCACCGAGGCCGTGCGCGTGGCCTCGCTCCGCTCGGTCACAGGGCACCCCCGGGCTGCCCGCCGCCGAGCCAGCCGAGCGCCTGCCCGTCGTCCTCGCGCACGCCGATCAGGTCCAGGAAGGCCTCGTGCAGGCTGCGCCCGCCCCGTACGGTGTCCAGCGGTCCCTGGGCGATCACCTGGCCGGCGTTGACCACGGCGACCCAGTCGCAGAGCTGTTCGACCAGCTCCATCACGTGGCTGGAGAAGACCACCGTGGAGCCGGCCGCCGCGTACCGCTTGAGCACGCCGCGGATGGTCTGGGCGGAGACCGGGTCGACGCCCTCGAAGGGCTCGTCCAGGAACAGCACGTCCGGGTTGTGCAGCAGCGCCGCGGCCAGGCCGATCTTCTTGCGCATGCCGGTGGAGTAGTCGGCGACCAGCTTGTCGGAGTCGCGGCCGAGGTCCAGGACGGCCAGCAGCTCCTCGGCCCGCCGGTCCACCTCGGCGCCGGGCAGGCCGCGCAGCCGCCCGGTGTACTGGAGCAGCTCGCGCCCGCTGAGCCGCTCGAACATCCGCAGGCCCTCGGGCAGGATGCCGATCCGCGCCTTGACCGTGACCGGGTCCGCCCACACGTCGGTGCCGTGCACCAGGACGGTGCCCTGGTCGGGCCGGAGCAGCCCGGTGACCATCGACAGCGTGGTGGTCTTGCCGGCGCCGTTCGGCCCGACCAGGCCGATGAACGCCCCGGCCGGCAGCTCCAGGCTCAGCCCGGCCACCGCGGCCTGGGTGCCGAAGTGCTTCCAGAGCCCCTGGATGCTGACGGCGGACGGGGTTCCCGGCCCGGGGAGGTCGGAGGACGGCGGCGCTGACGCCTGCATGGCGGCCTTCTCTGCTCGTGGTGGTGGAGTGGTGGGCATCGTGCTGGTGGAAGCTCTCGGGGCTCAGCCTGTCACTGCTCGAACAGGCTGTCGCCCGAGTTGAGCATCCCCTGAGCACATCCGCCGAACGGGTGAGGCTCGCCGACCAATATCCTCTTCTCGGCGGCTACTGGGCCGATTTGGCAACTACTCAGTTCGGCCGTTCGTCCTGCACTATGAGGAAGCAGTGACGTGCGCGGGGGTGCCGCGCTACCGGGAGGTGGCGGATGTCCGTACAACCATGGGGCGAGCCCGGTTCCGGCTATCCGCCCGGCAAGCGGTCGGCGGGGGGCTGGCAGCCGGTGCCCGCGCCCGCGGTGTCGTCGCAGGCGGCGATGCGGGCGGGCCACGCGGACCGGGACCGGACGCTCGACGTGCTCAAGGCCGCGTTCGCCGAGGGGCGGCTCTCCGTCCAGGAGTACGAGCAGCGCCACGAGGCCGTGGCCGCGGCGCAGACCTACGGTCAGCTGGCCGTGCTGGTGGCCGACCTGCCCTCCGGGCCGATGACGGCGCCGCCGGCCGCCGCCGCCACGCCGGTTCCGGCCACCTTCATGGCCGTCCCGCCGCCGCAGGCCCGCCCCACCAACGTGCTCGCGGTGGTCTCCCTGGTGGCCAGTCTGGTCGGCCTCTCCGCGCCCGCCGTGATCACCGGCCACATCGCCCGCTCGGAGATCCGCCGCCGCAACATGGACGGCGACTGGGCGGCCGTCCTCGGCCTGGTCATCGGCTACCTGGGGTGCGCGTTCTGGACCCTGATGATCCTCCTCGGCTTCGCCTGAGGCCCACCCGGTCGGGTGATCCCACGGCGGTCGGCCGTTCTTCCCGATGGGGCCTTCCTCAGACGGAGGACCTATGATGCCCGGGGCTGCCGCCGCGCACCCGGAAGCAGTACGTTCTCCGTCACCGGCCGACGCCGAAGGGCCGGGCGGGCCGAGCGAGCGACCACGAGCTGAGGACCGTGCCAGTGACAGTCAGTGCCCAAGAGGCCTCCAGGATCCCGCCGAGCGGAGGGCGTTCGCTGGTCGGTGGATCCGCGGGCCGCTCCGTGGCCCGGCTCCGGACGTCGGCTCCGGCACTGCTCGCGGGCGAGGCCGTGGTCTCCTTCCTGGCCGCCCTGGTGCTCCCGCTGATGGCGCGCGGCTTCCAGATGGACCCGCTGAACCGGATCGCCCAGGTGAGCGGTCTCGCCGCGGTGCAGCTGCGGTTCGCGGTCATCGGCTTCCTCCTGCTCGGCGCGGTCGTGCTCGCGATGCGCTTCCGCTCGGGCCGGCACTTCGGCCTGGCGTCCCGTTTCTCCTCGGCCGCCATCGCCGGTCTCGCCAGCGGCTTCGTGGCGGCCGGCGCGGTCATCGCGCTGCTCGGCACGCCCTGGCCGATGTTCGGCATGAACGGCGACAGCCAGCGCATCGTCGAGTGGGCCCACGCGGTGGTGAACGGTCAGCCCTCGGGCTCGCCGGTCTACCCGCCGGCGCCGCTCTACACCCTGGGCTTCTACGCGGAGCTGTTCCGCGGCGGCAACACCGCGTACGCCTTCAAGGACCTGCAGATCTTCGGCGCCGCCGCGTTCGGCCCGCTGGTCTACCTCTCGTGGCGCATGCTGCTCAGCCCGGTCCGCGCACTGGCCTTCGGCGTGCTGCCGGCCTTCGCCCTGATCGACGCCTACAAGCCGTACAGCCAGACCGTGCTGGTGGTCCTGGTGCCCGTGCTGGTCGCCGTGGTGGTGCACCTGCGCCGGAGCGGGACGGACGGCTGGCGGCTGCTGCTGCTGAAGGCGGGCGGCTTCGGGGCGTTGCTGGGCCTGATGTTCCTCACGTACTCCGGCTGGTTCCTGTGGAGCGCCCTCGGCGTGCTGGTCGCGGCGCTGATGTACTTCCCCTGGCACGAAGACCGGCGCAAGGGCCTGGCGTACCTCGGCACCACCGGGGTCGCCTTCCTGCTGGTCTGCGGCAGCTACCTGGTGACCATGCTGACGGAGGCCCCGGACACCAAGGACTCCAACTTCCGCTTCGACAACTTCACCGACCCGGCGTACTTCCTGATGTGGCGTACGGACATGCCGGGCAAGGTGGGGGACTGGCCGATCCCCGGCGAGTTCGGCGGCATGGACCTGTTCGCGGTGGTGATGTTCGTCGCACTGGGCGCGGCCCTCTGGCTTGGCATCCGCAAGCCGGTGATCGTCACCATCAGCTGCATGTTCGCGAGCGCCTGGGTGATGCGGATGTTCATCGCCTCGCACATGTACGAGACGCAGACGGTCCAGCTCTACACCCGGACCAACAACCAGCTGCTCTACTGCGGCCTGCTGCTCTGCGCCCTGCTCGCCCACCTGGTCTCGCTCCGGCTGGCCGAGCGCCGCCGGGCCGCCGAGGCCGCGGAGGCCGCCGGGACGGCCGGAACCGCCGGAACGGCCCTGCCGGGTCCGCAGGCGGCCGTGATCGGTACGCTGTTCGCTCTTCTCTTCCTGTTCGGTACGGTCTCCTCGTCGATGGCGGACCGCTACATGCCGGCGAAGGAGGACACCTACCGCATCCTGCCGTGGGTGTCGCACACCATGCAGAACCTCGACGGCACCTGCCCGAAGTTCGCGCCGGGTGGGCAGTGCTCCAAGACCGGTGACCAGTCATGGCTCAGCATGATCAAGTAACCAGTTCCCGCCCATGAGCCCGAACTGACCCCGAAGGCCCAATCCTGATGATGATCACCGCCGTCAAGAGCCTCGCCGACCGGCTCGTCTCCTCACCGAGGCGTCTGTGGGTCGTGGCGTTCGCGATCCTGTTCGCACTGAGTGGGGCCTGGGCGTTCGCTTCGCCGACCGGCGCCTCGCCGGACGAGCACGCACACCTGATCCGGGCGGCGGCCGTCGCCCGGGGCCAGGTCGAGGGACGGGAGGTCATGGTCCCGCACCTGGTGGGCGGCATCGAGGGCCAGTTCGCCGAGACCGGGGTCGAGCTCCCGCGCATCTACCAGGACCTCAAGGACGTCAACAGCTGCTACGTCTTCAAGCCCGAGCAGCCGGCCTCCTGCGCGCCCCGGCTCGTGGACCGTCCGGGGGAGACCCTGGTGACCACCGCGGCGGGCCGCTACCACCCGGCGTACTACTTCGCGGTGGGCTGGCCCAGCCTCCTGGTCCACGGGGCCAAGGCCTTCTACCTGATGCGCCTGATGTCGGCGCTGATCTGCTCCGCCCTGGTGGCGAGCGCGGTGGTCTCGGCGGCGGAGTGGCGGCGGCGCTCCTTCACCCTGCTCGGCGTGATCACCGCGGCCACGCCGATGGCGCTGTTCCTGTTCGGCGTGGTCAACCCGAGCGGTCCGGAGATCGCGGCGGGCATCCTGGTCTGGAGCGCCGGGCTGCCGATGCTGATGAGCCCGGACCCGCTCCTGCTGAACCGCCGGCTGGCGCGGCTGGGAATCGGCGCGCTGGTGCTGATCAGCATCCGCCCGCTGGGCCTGATCTGGTTCGCCGGGGCCCTGTTCTTCGCGCTGCTGCTGGGCCAGAAGGGGGCGGTGCGCGAAGTGCTCCGCCGCAAGGTGACCTGGCTCTGGGGCGGCCTGGCGGCGGCGGGGGCCGTCGCGGCCCTGGCCTGGTCGTCGAGCCACCCGGACAACTCGATCATCAACACCCCGAGCGACCTCACCCCGCTCGCCGCGGCCCGGAAGACCTTCGACTTCGGCCTGCTCTACATGAAGCAGATGATCGGCTACTTCGGCTGGCTGGACGCCGAGGCGCCGGCCGCGACGCTGCTGGTCTGGTGCGGTGTGGCGCTCGCCCTGGCGATGTTCGCGCTCTGCTACGCCCGGTTCCGCGACGCCCTGGCGATCGTCGGCGTGATGGCCGGCATCGTGGTGATACCGATAGCGGCACAGGCCATGCAGGCGCGCCAGCTGGGCATGATCTGGCAGGGCCGCTACCTGCTGCCGTTCGCCGTCGGACTGCCGATCCTGTGCGCCGCGATCTGCCACGAGCGGCTGCCCTGGGGCGGCTTCGCCTGGCGCCGGCTGCTGGTGATCGCCGGCTTCTCGCTGTCCCTGGTCAACGCCGCGGCCTTCCTCTGGGCGCTGCGCCGCAACACCGTCGGCAGCACCGGCCCGCTGCTGATCAACCCGGCCCACTGGTCCCCGCCCGGCACCTGGATGCTCTGGCTGGCCGTGTACACGCTGGCCGCGCTCGCGCTGGGGCTGTTCACGGCGGTGTCGGACAACCGGGAGCGCCCGCTGCCGCAGTCGGCAGGGGCGGCCGGCGGCAGCGCCAGCCAGGACCCGCCCCGGCTCGCCGGGGCCCACGCGGAGGCGTAGGGTCGCGGTGCGGGGGCTGCCCGGTTGTGGTAGGGAGCCCCGCCCCGGCCCGGTTCCCGGCCCGCTTTCGGTGCAAGCCCCGCGACCTGCGGCGTTGCATTTGTTTTGACCGAGCCCGATGCGCTAGGTACGCTCTGACCTTGTGCCTGGGGTGTCCCCGGGTCCTTGTGCGTGCATGCACACCGGTCGCCGCGCCGAGCCGGAGCGCTTCCCAGCGCGCCGCGCGTAGAGCGCCGTCGCTGTACAGCAGCCATGGGATTCCGTGTCGTAACAAGCCCAACACACCCGACCGCGTGGGTCGACCACGGGGCCGTGTGCGAGGGAGACATCGCAGGTTAGTTCCACCAAGCCTTGGCACACAGAAAACGGAGAAACGGTGCCTACGATCCAGCAGCTGGTCCGAAAGGGCCGGCAGGACAAGGTCGAGAAGAACAAGACTCCCGCGCTGAAGGGTTCCCCGCAGCGCCGTGGGGTCTGCACGCGTGTGTACACGACCACCCCGAAGAAGCCGAACTCGGCTCTCCGCAAGGTCGCCCGTGTGCGCCTCACCAGCGGGATCGAGGTCACCGCTTACATCCCGGGCGAGGGCCACAACCTGCAGGAGCACTCCATCGTGCTGGTGCGCGGTGGTCGTGTGAAGGACCTTCCTGGTGTCCGCTACAAGATCATCCGCGGTTCGCTCGACACCCAGGGTGTCAAGAACCGCAAGCAGGCCCGCAGCCGCTACGGCGCCAAGAAGGAGAAGTAAGAATGCCTCGTAAGGGCCCCGCCCCGAAGCGCCCGGTCATCATCGACCCGGTTTACGGCTCCCCGGTCGTCACCCAGCTGGTCAACAAGATCCTGCTGCACGGCAAGCGCTCCACCGCTGAGCGGATCGTCTACGGCGCCCTCGAGGGCGTCCGTGAGAAGACCGGCTCGGACCCCGTCGTGACGCTGAAGCGCGCGCTGGAGAACGTCAAGCCGGCCCTCGAGGTCAAGTCCCGCCGTGTCGGTGGCGCGACCTACCAGGTTCCGGTCGAGGTCCGTCCGGGCCGCGCCAGCACCCTGGCGCTGCGCTGGATGGTCGGTTACTCCCGCGCCCGTCGCGAGAAGACCATGACCGAGCGCCTGATGAACGAGATCCTCGACGCCAGCAACGGCCTGGGCGCTTCCGTGAAGCGTCGTGAGGACACCCACAAGATGGCCGAGTCCAACAAGGCCTTCGCGCACTACCGCTGGTAGTCCCTACCCCGTCACTAGACAGAGAGAGAACGAGCCACCATGGCTGCAACCTCCCTTGACCTCGCCAGGGTCCGCAACATCGGGATCATGGCGCACATCGACGCGGGCAAGACCACCACCACCGAGCGGATCCTGTTCTACACCGGTGTCTCGTACAAGATCGGTGAGGTCCACGATGGCGCTGCCACCATGGACTGGATGGAGCAGGAGCAGGAGCGCGGCATCACGATCACGTCGGCCGCGACGACCTGTCACTGGACCGTTGACGACGTCGACAACACCATCAACATCATCGACACCCCGGGCCACGTCGACTTCACCGTCGAGGTGGAGCGTTCGCTGCGCGTCCTCGACGGTGCCGTGACGGTGTTCGACGGTGTCGCCGGTGTCGAGCCCCAGTCCGAGACCGTGTGGCGGCAGGCTGACCGCTACGGCGTCCCGCGCATCTGCTTCATCAACAAGCTGGACCGCACGGGCGCGAACTTCTTCTTCTGCGTCAAGACCATCGTGGACCGCCTCGGCGCCACCCCGCTGGTCATGCAGCTGCCGATCGGTGCCGAGTCGGACTTCCAGGGCGTTGTCGACCTGGTCCGCATGAAGGCGCTGGTCTGGTCCGCCGAGGCCGCCAAGGGCGAGATGTACGACGTCGTCGACATCCCGGCCGACCTGCAGGAGCAGGCCGAGGAGTACCGCGAGGCGCTCATCGACACGGTCTCGAACGTCAGCGACGAGATCATGGAGCTCGCCCTGGAGGGCGAGGAGATCCCGGTCGAGCTGCTGCAGGACGCGATCCGCAAGGGCACCCTGAACTCGGACTTCACCCCGATCTTCTGCGGTACCGCCTTCAAGAACAAGGGCGTTCAGCCCCTGCTCGACGCGGTCGTCAAGTACCTGCCGTCGCCGCTGGACATCGAGTCCATCGAGGGCACCAAGCCCGGCGACGACACGGTCAAGATCTCCCGCAAGGCCTCGGACGACGAGCCGCTCGCCGCGCTCGCGTTCAAGATCATGTCGGACCCGCACCTCGGCAAGCTCACCTTCGTCCGGGTCTACTCGGGCCGCCTGGAGTCCGGCACCTCGGTGCTGAACGCCGTCAAGGGCAAGAAGGAGCGCATCGGCAAGATCTACCGCATGCACGCGAACAAGCGTGAGGAGATCGACTCGGTGGGCGCCGGCGACATCATCGCCGTCATGGGCCTGAAGCAGACCACCACCGGTGAGACGCTGTCCGACGAGAAGAACCCGGTCATCCTGGAGTCCATGGACTTCCCGGCCCCGGTCATCCGCGTCGCGATCGAGCCCAAGTCCAAGGGTGACCAGGAGAAGCTGGGTGTTGCCATCCAGCGTCTCGCCGAGGAGGACCCGTCCTTCCAGGTCAACACGGACGAGGAGACCGGCCAGACCATCATCGCGGGTATGGGCGAGCTGCACCTCGAGGTGCTGGTCGACCGTATGCGCCGTGAGTTCAAGGTCGAGGCCAACGTCGGCAAGCCGCAGGTCGCGTACCGCGAGACCATCCGCCAGGCGGTCGAGCGCATCGACTACACCCACAAGAAGCAGACCGGTGGTTCCGGTCAGTTCGCCAAGGTGCAGATCGCGATCGAGCCGCTCGAGCAGGCCGAGGGCTACGAGTTCGTCAACAAGGTCACCGGTGGCCGCGTTCCGCGCGAGTACATCCCGTCGGTCGACGCCGGTTGCCAGGAGGCCATGGAGTTCGGCATCCTCGCCGGCTACCCGCTGCAGGGTGTCCGCGTGAGCCTGCTCGACGGTCAGGCGCACGACGTCGACTCCTCCGAGCTCGCGTTCAAGATCGCCGGTTCGATGGCGTTCAAGGAAGGCGCGCGGAAGGCCAAGCCGGTCCTCCTCGAGCCGATGATGGCCGTCGAGGTCACCACGCCCGAGGACTACATGGGCGACGTGATCGGCGACATCAACTCTCGCCGTGGCCAGATCCGGTCCATGGACGAGCGTCACGGTGCCCGCGTCGTCACGGCGCTGGTGCCCCTCTCCGAGATGTTCGGCTACGTCGGTGACCTGCGCAGCAAGACCTCTGGTCGCGCGAGCTACTCGATGCAGTTCGACTCGTACGCCGAGGTTCCGAAGAACGTGGCGGACGACATCATCGCCAAGGCCAAGGGCGAGTGACGTCCCGATAATCGGGACGATAGCGAAGCCTTAGGCTATTCGGAGGCAACCCGGGAGGATCCGGTCGGATCCTCCCGGGGCCTCCGGCCCCCCCACCAGCGGGACGGCACGGGATGTCCTCCGGACAACCCGCACCAAAACCGATCAAAGACCAACTGGCGTCAGCACGGCGTACAGGAACTGTCCTCAGGAGGACTCAGTGGCGAAGGCGAAGTTCGAGCGGACGAAGCCCCACGTCAACATCGGCACCATCGGTCACATCGACCACGGTAAGACCACGCTGACCGCGGCCATCACCAAGGTGCTGCACGACGCGTACCCGGAGATCAACCCCTTCACGCCGTTCGACCAGATCGACAAGGCGCCGGAGGAGCGGCAGCGCGGTATCACCATCTCCATCGCGCACGTCGAGTACCAGACCGAGGCGCGCCACTACGCCCACGTCGACTGCCCGGGTCACGCCGACTACATCAAGAACATGATCACCGGTGCTGCCCAGATGGACGGCGCCATCCTCGTGGTCGCCGCCACCGACGGCCCGATGCCGCAGACCAAGGAGCACGTCCTCCTGGCCCGCCAGGTCGGCGTTCCGTACATCGTCGTCGCCCTGAACAAGGCCGACATGGTGGACGACGAGGAGATCCTGGAGCTCGTCGAGCTCGAGGTCCGCGAGCTGCTCTCCGAGTACGAGTTCCCGGGCGACGACCTGCCGGTCGTCCGCGTCTCCGCGCTGAAGGCGCTGGAGGGCGACAAGGAGTGGGGCGAGAAGCTCCTCGGCCTGATGCACGCGGTCGACGAGGCCATCCCGACCCCGGCCCGCGCCGTGGACCAGCCGTTCCTGATGCCGATCGAGGACGTCTTCACGATCACCGGTCGTGGCACCGTCGTCACCGGTCGTATCGAGCGTGGCATCCTCAAGGTCAACGAGACTGTCGACATCATCGGCATCAAGGAGACCAAGACCACCACCACGGTCACCGGCATCGAGATGTTCCGCAAGCTGCTCGACGAGGGCCAGGCCGGTGAGAACGTCGGTCTGCTGCTCCGTGGCATCAAGCGCGAGGACGTCGAGCGCGGCCAGGTCATCATCAAGCCGGGTTCGGTTACGCCGCACACCGACTTCGAGGCGCAGTCCTACATCCTGTCGAAGGACGAGGGTGGCCGCCACACCCCGTTCTTCAACAACTACCGCCCGCAGTTCTACTTCCGTACCACGGACGTGACCGGCGTCGTGACCCTCCCCGAGGGCACCGAGATGGTCATGCCGGGCGACAACACCGCCATGACCGTCGCGCTGATCCAGCCGATCGCCATGGAGGAGGGCCTGAAGTTCGCCATCCGTGAGGGTGGCCGCACCGTCGGCGCCGGCCAGGTCACCAAGATCATCAAGTAATCTGATGGTCTGACCTGCCTGCCTCGTACAGGCTCAGTCCGAAGGGCCCCGCGCACCGCACGGTGCGCGGGGCCCTTCGGCGTCTCATCAGCGGTTCACCGGAGCGCGCCTCCTTTCAGCGGCCGCTCATCGCAGACTGTTATGGTCGGGCGACATCCAGCCCGGCCGTCGTGGAAAGTGGGACCAACGCATGTCAACGGCACCGCTGTTGTCGGTCGTGATGCCTATCTACAACGAGCAGGAGGCGCTCCCGCTGACCGTCGAACGGCTGCGGCCGATCCTCGACGGGCTCGACGTGAGCTACGAGGTGGTCGGCGTCGACGACGGCAGCACCGATGTCACCCCGGTGCTGATGCAGAAGATCCGCCAGGACTGGCCGGAGTTCCGCATCGTCCGCTTCGCCCGCAACTCCGGGCACCAGGCCGCCCTCACCGCCGGCCTCCACCGCGCCTTCGGCGACTACGTGGTCTCCATCGACGCCGACCTCCAGGACCCGCCGGAGAAGATCCCCGAGATGCTGGCGCTCGCCCGCGAGCAGAACCTGGACATCGTCTACGGCGTGCGCGGCGACCGCGGCACCGACACCTTCTTCAAGCGGCACACCGCCGGCGGGTACTACCGGCTGATGCGCCGACTGGTCGGCAAGCGGATGCCCAACCAGGCCGGCGACTTCCGGCTGCTCAGCCGGGCGGCCGTGGACGCGCTCAAGGCGATGCCCGAGCACCAGCCGGTCTACCGGCTGCTGGTGCCCTGGCTGGGCTTCCCCAGCGGCGAGGTGGTCTACGTGCGCGAGGAGCGGATCGCGGGGAGCAGCCACTACCCGCTGTCCAAGATGGTCCGGCTCGCGTTCGACAGCGTCACCAACTTCTCCGCCGCCCCGCTGCGACTGGCCACCTGGCTCGGGCTGTTCAGCTTCCTGGTCTGCATCCTGCTGGCGCTCTACACCACGGTCGCGTACGCCGTCGGCTCCACCGTGCCCGGCTGGTCCTCGCTGTTCATAGGGATGCTCTTCATCGGCGCCGTGCAGCTGGTCTGCGTCGGCCTGCTGGGCGAGTACGTCGGCCGGATCTACTCGGCGGTCCAGGCGCGGCCCGCGTACTTCGTCGGCTACGACTCGGCGGAGGAGCCGGACCGGTACGGTGCGGGCGCGTGAACGAGAGCCTCCCCACGGCCCGGGACGAGCGCGAGGAGCCCGCAGAGGCACCCCGGCCGGTCCGCCGGCTGCTGCCGTCCTTCCTGGTGATCGGGGTGCTGAGCACCGTCTTCTGCCTGGCGCTGTTCGTGCTGCTGCGGCTGGTGACCTCGCCGCAGGTGGCCAACCTGATCGCGCTGGCGGTCAGCGCGGTGGCCAACACCGCGGCCAACCGCCGCTTCACCTTCGGCATCACCGGCTCGGACGGCGCGGTGCGCCACCAACTGCAGGGTGCGGTCGCGTTCCTGATCGGGCTGGGCCTGTCCAGCGGCGCCCTGGCGCTGCTGGACGTGGCGGTGCCGCACGCCTCCCGGACGGTCGAGGTGGCCGGGCTGGTGGTGGCCAACGGCCTCGCCACGGTGGTCCGGTTCGTGCTGGCCAAGGTGTGGGTCTTCCGGACGCCCTGAGCCGGCGCGGGGGAGACGACGACGGAGGGGGCGCGTGCCGTGGCACGCGCCCCCTCCGTGTGGGCCGGGCTGCGCTACTGCTGCTTCAGCGAGTCCGTGTAGGCCTTGCAGGCCTGGTAGTCCGGCAGCAGGCCGTCGGCGAGCGCCTCCGCGAGGGAGGGCGCCACCGCGTCGCGGGCCGAGAGCTGCGGGGCGTCGGTCGGCCACTCGATGCCGAGATCCGGGTCCAGCGGGTGCACGCCGTGCTCGCCGGTCGGGTTGTACGTCGCCGAGCAGAGGTAGGTCAGCGTGGCGTCGTCGGTGAGGGCGCAGAAGCCGTGGCCGAGGCCCTCCGGGATGTAGACGGCCTTGCGCTCGGTGTCGTCCAGCCGGACGAACTCCCACTTGCCGAAGTTCGGCGAGCCGACCCGCAGGTCGACGATGACGTCCAGCACCGCGCCGCGGGTGCAGGCCACGTACTTGGCCTGGCCGGGCGGGACGTCGGCGAAGTGGATGCCGCGGACGACGTCCTTGGCGGAGAGCGACAGGTTGGCCTGGGCCAGGTTCAGCGGGTGGCCGACGACCTCGGCGAGGCGGTCGAAGCGGTACCACTCGGTGAAGTGGCCGCGGGCGTCGCCGTGCACCTGAGGGGTGATTTCGAAGGCGCCCTCGATGGAGAGCTCACGGAACTTCACTTGGCGGCCGCCTCTTCGAGCAGGCCCACCAGGTACTGGCCGTAGCCGCTCTTCAGCAGCGGCTCGGCGAGCTCGCGCAGCTGGGCGTCGTCGATCAGCCCGGCCCGCCAGACGGCCTCCTCGATGCAGCCGATCTTGAAGCCCTGGCGCTCCTCGATGACCCGGACGAACTCCGAGGCCTGGACCATCGACACGAACGTGCCGGTGTCCAGCCAGGCGGTGCCGCGGTCGAGGATCGTCACGTGCAGGTCGCCGGTGCGCAGGTAGGCGTCGTTGACGGCGGTGATCTCCAGCTCGCCGCGGGCGCTCGGCTCCAGCGTGCGGGCGATCTCGACGACCCGGTTGTCGTAGAAGTACAGGCCGGGGACGGCGTAACGGGACTTGGGCTCGGTCGGCTTCTCCTCGATGGAGATGACCTGGCCGGTCCCGTCGAACTCGACCACGCCGTACGCGGTCGGGTCGGCCACGGGGTACGCGAAGACCCGGCCGCCCTTGATGTCGGAGTGCTCGGTGAGCGCGGTGCCCAGGCCGGTGCCGTGGAAGATGTTGTCGCCGAGGATCAGGGCCACCGGCTCGTCGCCGATGAAGTCCGCGCCGAGCACGAAGGCCTGGGCGATGCCCTCGGGCTTCTCCTGGACGGCGTACTGGAGCTTCAGGCCGAACTGGGAACCGTCGCCCAGCAGTCGTTCGAACTGGTCCCGGTCGTTCGGGGTGGTGATGATCAGGATTTCGCTTATCCCGGCCATCACCAGGGTCGAGAGGGGGTAGTAGATCATCGGCTTGTCGAAGACCGGGAGGAGCTGCTTCGACACCGCACGGGTCAGGGGCCACAGCCGCGAGCCGGTGCCGCCGGCCAGGAGGATTCCACGCATGGGTGCACCCTATTCGAGATCGGTGAACGCGGGAGGGGCCGGGTCGGGAGGGCGTTCGGGCGGCGGTAGACTACGCGCATTATGCGCATCCTCGTGACCGGCGGCGCCGGATTCATCGGTTCGGAGTTCGTCCGTCAGCTCCTCGGGGCTGACGAGAATGCCCGGATCACGGTCTTTGACAAGCTCACCTACTCGGGCGTCCTGGAGAACCTCGCTCCGGTGGCCGACCACAAGGGCTACACCTTCGTCCAGGGCGACATCTGCGACGCGGACGCCGTCGACCAGGTCATGCCTGGACACGACGTGGTGGTGCACTTCGCCGCCGAGTCCCACGTGGACCGTTCGATCGCCGGCGCGGGCCCGTTCGTGCTGACCAACGTCGTCGGCACCCAGGTGCTGCTCGACGCGGCCCGCAAGCACGGCGTCGGCCGCTTCGTCCACATCTCCACCGACGAGGTGTACGGCTCGATCAACGAGGGCTCCTGGACCGAGACCTGGCCGCTCGAGCCGAACTCCCCGTACTCGGCCTCCAAGGCCTCCTCCGACCTGCTGGCGCTGGCCTACCACCGCACCCACGGCATGGACGTCGTGGTGACCCGCTGCTCCAACAACTACGGGCACTACCAGTTCCCGGAGAAGGTCATCCCGCTGTTCACCACCAACCTGATCGACGGCAAGAAGGTGCCGCTGTACGGCGACGGTGGCAACGTCCGCGACTGGCTGCACGTCTCGGACCACTGCCGGGGCATCGAGCTGGTCATGCGCGGCGGCCGCGCCGGCGAGGTCTACAACATCGGCGGCGGCACCGAGGCGACCAACAAGGAGCTGACCGGCCTGCTGCTGGAGGCCGCCGGCGCCGGCTGGGACATGGTCGAGCACGTCGCGGACCGCAAGGGCCACGACCTCCGCTACTCGATCGACATCAGCAAGATCCGCGAGGAGCTCGGCTACGAGCCGCAGGTCCGCTTCGAGGACGGCCTCGCCGCGACCATCGCCTGGTACCGCGAGAACCGCGCCTGGTGGGAGCCGCTGAAGCAGAAGGCGGCCCTGGCCAAGTGACCGCGAACGCCGCCGCGCCCGTGCGCTGGCTGGTCACCGGCGCGGCCGGGATGCTCGGGCAGGACCTGCTGTCGGTGCTGGGCGCCGACGGGACCGCCGAGATCACCGCGCTGCGCCGGGCGGACCTCGACATCACCGACGCGGCGGCCGTCCTGGCCGCCGTCGAGGGCCACGACATCGTGGTCAACTGCGCCGCGTGGACGAACGTCGACGGTGCGGAGACCGAGGAGGCAGCCGCCACCGCCGTCAACGGCACCGGCGTGCGCCACCTGGCCGCGGCCTGCGCCAGCACCGGCGCGCGGCTGCTGCACGTCTCCACCGACTACGTCCTGCCGGGCGACGCCACCGAGCCCTGCCCGGAGGACGCCCCGACCGCTCCGGTGAACGCGTACGGCCGCAGCAAGCTGGTGGGGGAGCAGGCGGTCGCCGAACTCCTCCCCGAGCACGGCTACATCGTGCGCACCGCCTGGCTGTACGGCGAGCACGGCCCGAACTTCGTGGCCACCATGCTCAAGCTCGCCGCCCAGCGGGACACCCTGGACGTGGTGGACGACCAGCACGGCCAGCCGACCTGGTCGTACGCGCTGGCCGGCCGCCTGGTCGAGCTCGGCCGGGCCGCGCTCGCCGGGCAGGCCCCGGCCGGGGTCTACCACGGCACCGCGAGCGGCCGCACCACCTGGTGCGGACTGGCCGGCGAGACCTACGCGCTGAGCGGGCTGGACCGGGAGCGGATCCGCCCGACCACGTCGGAGGCCTTCGTCCGCCCGGCCGCCCGCCCCGCCTTCAGCGTGCTGGCCCACGACCGCTGGGCCGCCGCCGGACTGGCGCCGCTGCCCGAGTGGCGGGCCATGCTGGCCGAGGCGCTGTCCCGGCCCGTCTTCGCCGAACTGGCCGCAACGGCCCGGACCACCGAGAGCGACAGACCTCAGTGAAGAACGCACTGACGAAGGTGGCTGCCGCGCTACCGCCGGGAACCCTGGCGGTGGCCGGCGGCACCGTCGTCCTGGGTGCCGCCAACTACATCCACCTCGGGGTGGCGGGCCACAGCCTGTCCGTCGACGACATGGCGAACGTCTCGCTGCTGTGGACGATCGTGATGTCCGTCGGCATCGGCGTCTTCTTCCCGATCGAGCAGGAGCTCACCCGGATCGTCGCGGCGCGCGCGGCGCTCGGCCACGGTGCCGCGCCGGTCCTGCGCCGGGCGGCCCTGCTCACCGGCGGGATCCTCGGGGCGACCCTGATCGTCCTCGGCGCCGCCTCCGGCCCGATCGCCCGGTCGATGTTCCACGGCGACCGCTCGCTGGTGCTGGCGCTCGGCGGGGCCTTCACCGGCATGGCCGTCTGCTACCTCACCCGTGGCGTGCTGGCCGGCCTCGGCCGCTTCGGCGCGTACGGCACCCAGCTCGGCCTGGACGGCGGCCTGCGGATCGGCCTGGCCTTCGCCTGCGGCGTGGCCGGGGTGCACTCGGCGCTCGCGTTCAGCTTGATCCTGGCCGTCGCGCCGATCCTCGCCACGATCGCCACGCTGCCGCCGCTGCTGCGCGCGGTGAAGCCCGGTGAGCAGGTCGGCTGGTCCGAACTCTGCTCCGGGCTGGGCCTGCTGATCTGCTCGACGCTGCTCTCGCAGGTCGTGGTGAACGCGGCCGTGGTGAGCACCAAGCTGCTCGCGCCCTCGGACTCCGCGCTGATCGCCGCCCTGCTCAACGCGCTGGTGCTGGCCCGGGTGCCGCTGTTCGTCTTCGGTTCGCTCCAGGCCTCGCTGCTGAACGGCCTCTCCGCCGCGATCGCGGTCGGGGACCGGGCGGCCTTCACCGGGATGCTCAAGAAGATCGGTGTCGTGGTGGGCGCGCTCGGCGTGCTCGGCGGGATCCCGGCGGTCGCCCTCGGCCCGTGGCTGATCCAGGTGCTGTTCGGCGCCAAGCCGGTGCTCGGCTGCCTCGACTTCTTCTGGTTGTCCGCCGGAACCGTGGCGTACATGTTCGCGATGGTGCTCGGCCAGGCGCTGATGGTATTCAAGCGGCACAACCTTCAGCTGCTCTGCTGGGCGCTCGGCACCGCGGTCCTCGCCGGGGTGACCTTCCTGCCGGGCGAGGTGTCCACCCGCGTGATCCTTGCGTACACGGCGGGTTCCGTGGCCACCGTCCTCGGTATGCTGGCGGTGCTGAGGCAGAGTTTCGCCCGTTCGGCGACGAATTCCGCCGGCCTCGTCCAGCAGCCGGGGGACCCGAACGCCGCGGTGCTGAGCAGCCGGACGGCCGGTGAATGACCGTGTCCGCCCCTCATCTTCAGATCGCCGCGCAGCAGCGCGGGCCAGACCCCATTCATGGAGCCTCCGTGTCCCAGTACGACGATGTTTGGCTGGTGATCCCGGCCTACAACGAGGGCCAGGTGATCGCCGACGTTGTGGAGGGGGCGCGAAAGACGTTCCCGAACATCGTGGTGGTCGATGACGGCAGCGGCGACGACTCGGCCAAGCACATCATGGAGACGGGCGCGCACCTGGTGCGCCACCCGGTCAACCTCGGTCAGGGCGCCGCCCTCCAGACCGGCCTGGCCTACGCCCTGGCCCAGCCGGGCGCCAAGTACTTCGCCACCTTCGACGCGGACGGTCAGCACCAGACCGCCGACGTCGAGAAGATGGTCGCCCTGCTGCGGGAGGGCGACACGGACGTGGTCCTCGGCTCGCGCTTCATCGAGCAGAACGGGCAGGTGCCGTGGATCAAGCGGGTCGTCCTGCGCACCGCGGCGACCGTCAGCCCGACCGCCCGCAAGCTCAAGCTGACCGACTCCCACAACGGCCTGCGGGTGCTGAACCGCGAGGCCGCCGGCCGGCTGCGGATCACCATGAACGGCATGGCACACGCGTCGGAGATCGTCAGCTTCCTCGCCGGCTCGGACCTCCGGGTCGCCGAGCTCCCGGTGGACATCCTGTACACCGACTACTCACGCGCCAAGGGTCAGTCCCTGATCAACGGCGTCAACATCATCTTCGACATCTCGCTGCGGGAGCGTAGCCGCCGATGAAATTCTTCTGGATCCAGCTGGTTCTCATTCTCGGCTCGGTCACTCTCGCCTACATGTTCATCCGGCGTTGGGACCGTGCCAACACCCGCGCCTGGAAGCGCATCGCGTTCTCGGTCTTCGTGGTCGTGAACATCTACGCGGTGCTGCGTCCCACCGACGTGACCTGGCTGGCCCACCAGCTCGGCGTCGGCCGCGGCACCGACCTGGTGCTGTACGGGATGGTGCTGGCGATGGGCTTCCTGACCCTGAACACCTTCCTGCGCTTCCGCTCGCTGGAGAAGAAGCTCACCGATCTGGCGCGCACCGTGGCGATCAACGAGGGCGCCCGCCTGAACGAGGAGCGCTTCGACCTGGACCTGCCGGTCTCGGCTCCGGTCGACCGCAGCAAGGCCTGATCCCGTGGCGACCTTCGAGTTCATGCTGCCGTACTACGGCGACGTGGCGCTGATGCAGGCCGCCGTGCGGAGCATCCTCGCGCAGACCGACCCGGACTTCCGGCTGACGGTCATCGACGACGGCAAGGAGCCGGACGTCCCGGGCTGGTTCGCCACGCTCGGCGACGACCGGGTGGGCTACCTGCGCAACGAGCAGAACCTCGGCATCACCAAGAACTTCCAGAAGTGCGTGGAGCTGTCCAAGGCCGACCACGTGGTCATCATGGGCTGCGACGACCTGCTGCACCCGCACTACCTGGAGACCGTCCGGTCGATCCTCAAGGCCAACCCGGACCTGGGCATGGTGCAGCCGGGCGTCGAGGTCATCGACGGCAACGGCGAGGTCAGCCGTTCCGGCCTGGCGGACAACGTCAAGGAGAAGATCTACGCGCCGACCGTCAAGGGCCGGCGGCTGATGGGCGGCGAGGAGCTGGCCGCGAGCGTGCTGCGCGGCAACTGGCTCTACTTCCCGTCGATCTGCTGGCGGGGCGAGGCGCTGCGCGCGGTCAACTTCCGTGACGAGTACTCGGTGATCCAGGACCTGGCCCTGGTCGTCGACCTGCTGGAGCGCGGCGAGCAGATGATGGTGGACAACACCACCGTCGTCTTCCAGTACCGCCGGCACGCCGTCAGCGAGTCCTCGGTGCAGGCCTTCTCCGGCACCCGGTTCACCGAGGCGGAGCGGTACTTCAACGCGGTGGCCGAGCGGATGGACGCCCGCGGCTGGCCGAAGGCCGCCCGGGCGGCCCGGTTCCGCAGCGCCTCCCGGCTGCACGCGCTGACCATGCTGCCGGGCGCGCTGAAGCGCGGTCAGCGGGACGGCGCCAAGGTCCTGGTCCGCCACGCGCTGACCGGCGGAGAGCGGCACTGACCGCTCGTAGGTCCTGATACGGCACTGGGCCGGTAGTCCGAACTCGGACTACCGGCCCAGTGCCGTTCGCGGGCGCCTCGCCGCGGGTTACCAGGGCGCGCCCGAGGGGCCGAGCGGGTCGGGCTGCCGCGGCGGGTACGGGTTGACCTTCGGGCACGCGAGCTTGCCGGTGTCGGGCACCGGCTCCAGCAGGTTGCTGATGTCCGTCGGCTGGTCGCACTGGCCGTTGGGCGCGTAGCGCGAGCAGTGCCCCTTGGTGTCGGCGGTGCTCTGCGCGATCCAGGCCAGCGCGCCGGGGCCCCAGTGCGGGTCGGGCATGTACTTGCTGGCGGTGGCGGAGCCGGCCATGCCGAAGAGCAGGCCCAGCGAGCAGATGGCGCCGATGGCCACACCGCGCGGGTTGAGGCGCAGCGGGAGCCGGCGTCCGGTCTCCGCGGCCGTCTCGGCGGCGGGGGCCGCCGGGGCGCCCTGGCGGCGGCGGACGATCAGGTAGCACGCCAGCCCGACGAGGACCAGCAGGCAGTAGAGCAGCTGCGCGCTGGTGCGCGGGTAGAGCATGACGGCCTGGTCGCGCTCCATGTGGGAGGCGTACCAGTAGCGCATCAGCAGGGCGCTCGCCGTGCACGCGGCGGCGGTCAGCACGGTGGCCCGGCCGATCCCGAGGGCCAGCGCCACGCCCAGGCCGACCAGCAGGAGGATCGTGAAGAGGCCGACCCCGCCGATCTCGCCGGGGACCGGCCAGGTGCTCTGGCCGTCGGTGCCGGGGAGGTCGTCGCGCCACATCGCGAAGTAGGTGGGCTCGGTGTAGGTGTCGAAGTAGCAGTAGCGGTCGACGGTGCTGCCGGCGGACCCGAGCAGCCGGACCAGGTAGAGGCCGGCGACGACCAGGAAGACCCCGGCGGCGGCGCCGATCGCGCACAGGGCGTTGAGCAGGCCGGGGGTACCGCCGGTGCGGCGGGCGCGCAGCAGCAGCACCAGGGTGAGCACCACCACTCCGGCCGCGGACCACACGAACCAGCCGGAGTAGAGGAGGAACAGCAGCCCGATCCCGAGGCCGAGCACGGCGCCGCGGACGGCGGCGGTGCGGCGCGGGAGGTCCGGGGCGCGCTGGAGGAGCTGCATCAGCTTCGCCACCACGGGGAGGAAGGCGACGAGCACGAAGGTGGTGTACGGCTTGTACGGCTGCGCCATCGGCAGGGCGGCGGTGACGCCGATCCCGAGCGCCCAGAGCGGGGGCAGCAGCAGGCGCCAGGACAGGTAGGCGAGCGGGCCCAGCAGCGCGGTGAACGCCAGGTCGGCGAGCTTGAGCGCGTAGCCCACCTGGCCGTGGGTGAGGTGCTCGGCGATGAAGGCGACGATGTGCGGGAACAGCGGAGGGTAGGCGCCGTCGAGGGACTTGCCGTCCATCAGGGCGCCGACCCAGGCCTGGAGGCTGCCGGAGTCGCCGTGCTGGGCGTACAGCGGCCAGTTGGTGTCGCGCAGCGCGAGCGAGATGCCGGCGGCCAGGACGCCGGAGGACAGGCCCGCGACCGCGGCGGCGGCGAACCGCACCGGGAGGTCCGCCCAGCGGCGCATCGCCGGCACCAGGACCAGGACGACGAGGCCGACGAGCAGCAGGAGCCGGAGCTGGAGCGCGGCGAGGCCGCTGACCTGGCCGATCCTCGACATGGGGTTCAGGTGGACGGTCCATGCCAGACCGGTCATGAACAGCGCCGCCGTGGCCGCGGTCAGGATCTCCGCGGCCCAGAGGACAGCGGGGAGGCGAAGAGCGGCTGCCCGTCTCCTCTGGCTGGGCGGTATGCCCTGATGCCTGCCCGAGGCGGGGGCGGGCTGGACGCTCGTCGTCACTGTTCGGTCCTTCTGCTTCCCGCAGCACGTGGACGCGGGGGCGGTGTGTGGTTTCGGTGGCCGGACACCGCGATTCTGCCAGCACCTCGATCGGGGGATCAGCGCGGGCTGAACCACCGTTCCCCGGCGGGTCGTTGTCGTCCAGGGGCGAGGAGTGCGTTGGCTCCGGCCGATCACCGCGTGGCACACTGCCGATGCGCTTCGACGCGTGGTGGCAGGACCCGTGGCGCGCCGTCCGGAACCGGCCATGACGAGATCGTCAACTCATACAAGTAGGGAAGTGTCTCGGTGCAGCCGCTGATCGACTCTGCCCACACGTCCGACGGGCCGCGCCGGGGTGAGGGCGGCGACGGGAGCGCGCCCGGCACCCCGGCCCAGGTCGTGCCGGTCCGGCTGCGGGCGCTCGCCGCCCACCGCTGGTTCTGGCCGGCGGCCCTGCTGCTCGGGTACGGCGCGCAGGTGGCGTTCCGCCTGGTGCTGTCGATCCACAACTACTTCCCGTCGGTGCACGCCGACGAGGACTCGTACCTGGTGATAGCGCGGGTGCTGGCCGGCCGGCCGACCACCGAGATGCCGGTCGGCGTGGTGATCCCGGGCGGTTACCCGCTGCTGATCTCGCCGGCGCTGCGGATCGCCGACAACCCGGCCACCGCGTACCACCTGGTGATGGGCATCAACGCGGTGCTCAACGCGCTGGTGTTCCCGCTGGCCGTGGTGGCGGCGCGCCGGCTGGGCCTGTCCCGGCCGCAGGCGTACCTGGTGGGCACCGCCGTGGCGGTGGTGCCGCCGGTGGTCTTCTACTCCCAGTTCGTCATGTCGGACACCGTGCTGCCGGTGCTCCTGCTGGCCTGGGTGCTCGCGATGCACGGCTGGCTCTCGCCCGGCACGGCGCGCCGCCGCGCGCTGTACGCGGCGGGGATGGGCCTGGCGGCCGGCTACACGATGGCCACCCACGACCGGGGCGGCGTGGTCGTGGCGCTGACGGGGCTGGTGCTGGTCGTGGTGCTGGTCCTCGGCTGGGCGCCGCGGCTCGCCTCGCTGGCCGGCGTCGGCGCGCTCGGGGTGTCGTACCTGGGCGCCAAGCTGCTGGCCGGCTTCGTCGAGAGCCGGTTCAAGGACGTGCCGCCGAGCGACGTCGGCAACAAGGTCTTCGAGAACCTCGAGGACAGCAAGTACATCGGCACGATCGTCGCCCGCACGTTCGGGCAGCTGTGGTACTTCATGACCTCCACGTACGGCTTCGGGGCGATCGCCCTCGTGCTGTGCGTGGTGGTGGTGTTCCGGCGCCGGTACTCGGTGGCCGAGCGGGTGGTGGCCTTCACCATGGTGGCGATGCTGTTCGGCACCGCGCTGGCCTCGGCGGCCGGCCTGGCGGACAACGACCGGACCGACAACTGGGTGTACGCCCGGTACTGCGCGGTGCTGGTGCCGCTGTTCCTGGTGGTCGGCCTGACCGCGCTGTTCCGGGCCGGGGTCCGTGCGCTGCTGTGGATGGCGCTGGTCGGCACGGTGGTGATCGGTGTCATCCAGCTGTCGGTCGGCGCGTACGCGGGTGCCGCGCTCAAGCTCTGGATCAGCCCGTGGACGGTGCCGGACGCGATGTTCCTGGCCTCGACCTGGGACGGCCTGCACATGATCCGGACGAGCTTCGGCGCGCTGGCGGTGCTGGCCGCCTGCCTGCTGCTGCGGGTGGCCGGCGGGCGCCGGGTGGTCGCCGCGGTGGTGGCCTGCCTGACGCTGTTCGCGGCC
This sequence comes from Kitasatospora sp. NPDC127116, assembly GCF_042677365.1. Lineage (NCBI taxonomy): Bacteria > Bacillati > Actinomycetota > Actinomycetes > Kitasatosporales > Streptomycetaceae > Kitasatospora > Kitasatospora sp. NPDC127116. The sequence goes on along the minus strand of NZ_JBHXTL010000035.1, from coordinate 28,194 downwards.
TACGCGACGGTCGCCATCACCGACAACGTCTCCGAGCCGCACGCCAAGTTCCGCAAGTACCAGGCGGTCGGCGTGGCCAAGGAGGCGGGCCTGCGCAAGGGCGACAACGTGGTCCTGGACTGGGACCTCGACTGGGACACCCGGATGGCGATGGCCTACGAGGTCTACTGGGGCCGGGTCTGGACGGACGACGTCAAGGGCGGCAACACCCCGCCGGAGAAGGCCACCGCGTTCCTGGCGGCCACCGGCAAGGACGCCCCGCCGGAGGCCAGCTGGCCGGATCCGAAGCCCGGCTGGCACGTCGCGAAGTACAACAAGGACCGCGGCTGGGTGCTCTGGCGCAAGGACTGACCAGGGCGTTCACCCCATCGGGGCCGGTGAGGAGCGCCTCACCGGCCCCGATTGGCATCCGGGCTGCTCCATGTGGCAGTATGTCCAAGTTGCTCGGTTGAGTGCCGATGCTGCGCGCCTCCCGCCGGGAGGACTGGAAGCGAGTCCCATGTACTCGTCGTTCCCGTGATGGCCGTCAAGCGTGAGTTCTACGCCACGGCAGCTGCGGGGCGAAAGTACGGGAATCTTCCGGGAAGCGTGAGCGGGGCCTCGACCCGGCGCCCCCAACCCCGAAAGTTCTAAACCGACGAAGTGATTCGTTGGTTTTTTGCAAGCGCGAGTGCGACACGCCCGAGCGCGGGGGTCGGAGGGTTGTCGTGCAGTGACTAAGGACAAAGGACTACTGAGTAGCCATGGCGGGACAGAAGATCCGCATCCGGCTCAAGGCCTACGACCACGAGGTCATCGACTCTTCGGCGAAGAAGATCGTCGAGACGGTGATCCGTACTGGTGCGCAGGTCGCGGGCCCGGTGCCGCTGCCCACTGAGAAGAACGTGTACTGCGTCATCCGCTCGCCGCACAAGTACAAGGACTCGCGCGAGCACTTCGAGATGCGTACTCACAAGCGTCTGATCGACATCCTCGACCCCACGCCGAAGACGGTTGACTCGCTGATGCGTCTCGACCTGCCGGCCGGCGTCGACATCGAGATCAAGCTCTGAGAGGCGCACCGAAGATGGCTAAGCAGATTAAGGGCATCCTGGGCGAGAAGCTCGGCATGACCCAGGTCTGGGACGAGAACAACCGGGTCGTCCCGGTGACCGTCGTCAAGGCTGGGCCCAATGTCGTGACCCAGGTCCACACCGCCGACAGCCCGGCCGGCTACGACGCCGTCCAGATCGGCTTCGGCGAGATCGACCCCCGCAAGGTGAACAAGCCCCTCGCGGGTCACTTCGCCAAGGCCGGTGTCACCCCGCGCCGCCACCTGGTCGAGCTGCGTACCTCGGACGCGTCCGAGTACACCCTGGGCCAGGAGATCACCGCCGAGCTGTTCGAGGCGGGTGTCAAGGTCGACGTGACCGGCACCTCCAAGGGCAAGGGCTTCGCCGGTGTCATGAAGCGCCACAACTTCCGGGGCCTCGGCGCCGGTCACGGCGTGCAGCGCAAGCACCGTTCGCCCGGTTCCATCGGTGGCTGCGCCACCCCGGGCCGCGTGTTCAAGGGCCTGAAGATGGCCGGCCGGATGGGTCACGAGCGTGTGACCACCCAGAACCTGACCGTGCACGCGGTTGACGCGGAGAAGGGTCTGCTCCTGATCAAGGGTGCGATCCCGGGCCCGAACGGCGGCCTCGTCCTCGTCCGCACCGCGGCGAAGGGGCTGTGAAGGATATGAGCACCATTGACATCCTGTCGCCCTCGGGTGACAAGACCGGCAGCCTCGAGCTGCCGGCCGAGATCTTCGACGCGAAGGTCAGCGTTCCGCTGATGCACCAGGTCGTCGTGGCGCAGCTCGCTGCGGCCCGTCAGGGCACCCACAAGACCAAGACTCGTGGCGAGGTCCGTGGCGGCGGCAAGAAGCCGTACCGCCAGAAGGGCACCGGCCGCGCCCGTCAGGGCTCGACCCGTGCGCCGCAGTTCGCCGGCGGTGGCGTCGTGCACGGTCCCGTGCCGCGCGACTACTCGCAGCGGACCCCGAAGAAGATGATCGCCGCCGCTCTGCGCGGTGCGCTCACCGACCGGGCCCGCCACAACCGCATCCACGTCGTCACCGACGTGGTCGCGGCCGAGGTGCCGTCGACCAAGGCCGCCAAGGGCCTGTTCGGCAAGATCACCGAGCGCAAGAACGTCCTCCTGGTCGTCGAGCGCGAGGACGAGCTGGGCCTGAAGTCCGCTCGTAACCTGCCGCACGTGCACATCCTGGACGCCGGTCAGCTGAACACCTACGACGTGCTCGTCTCCGACGATGTGGTCTTCACCCAGGCCGCCTTCGAGCGTTTCGTGGCCGGTCCGGCCGCGTCCGCCAAGGCCGTTGCCGCTGAGGGCGAGCTCGAAGGGAGCGCCGCCTGATGAGCGACGTTACGAGCAAGACGTTCACGGACCCCCGTGACGTCCTGGTGAAGCCGGTCATCTCCGAGAAGAGCTACAGCCTTCTCGACGAGAACAAGTACACGTTCATCGTGTCGCCGGGCGCCAACAAGACCCAGATCAAGCAGGCCGTCGAGGCGGTCTTCTCGGTCAAGGTCGAGGCTGTCAACACGATCAACCGTCAGGGCAAGCGCAAGCGCTCCAAGACGGGCTTTGGCAAGCGCAAGGACACCAAGCGCGCCATCGTGACGCTGGCCGAGGGCAACCGCATCGACATCTTCGGTGGTCCGGTCTCCTAACGGAGATCGTGATCGTCGATAAGGACGAGGACGAGAGAGCCAAATGGGCATCCGCAAGTACAAGCCGACTACGCCGGGCCGTCGTGGCTCCAGCGTGGCCGACTTCGTAGAGATCACGCGGTCCACGCCGGAGAAGTCGCTGGTTCGCCCCCTGCACAGCAAGGGCGGCCGTAACAACGCCGGTCGGATCACCGTTCGCCACCAGGGTGGCGGTCACAAGCGCGCCTACCGCGTGATCGACTTCCGTCGTCACGACAAGGACGGCGTGCCGGCCAAGGTCGCGCACATCGAGTACGACCCGAACCGCACCGCGCGCATCGCGCTCCTGCACTACGCGGACGGCGAGAAGCGCTACATCATCGCGCCGCGCGGCATCGCGCAGGGTGACCGGATCGAGAACGGCGCTGGCGCCGACATCAAGCCGGGCAACAACCTGCCGCTGCGCAACATCCCGGTCGGTACCACCATCCACGCGGTGGAGCTGCGTCCCGGTGGCGGTGCCAAGCTGGCCCGCTCCGCCGGCTCCGGCATCCAGCTGCTGGCGCGTGAGGGCAAGATGGCGCACCTGCGCATGCCCTCCGGCGAGATCCGCCTGGTGGACGCGCGCTGCCGCGCGACCGTCGGCGAGGTCGGCAACGCCGAGCAGTCGAACATCAACTGGGGCAAGGCCGGCCGTATGCGCTGGAAGGGCGTTCGCCCGACCGTGCGTGGTGTGGCCATGAACCCGATCGACCACCCGCACGGTGGTGGTGAGGGTAAGACCTCCGGTGGTCGCCACCCGGTCTCGCCGTGGGGCCAGAAGGAGGGTCGTACCCGTCGCCCGAAGAAGGCGTCGGACGCTCTCATCGTGCGCCGCCGCAAGACCAACAAGAAGCGCTAGGAGCAGGTCAGATGCCGCGCAGTCTCAAGAAGGGCCCCTTCATCGACGGCCACCTTCTCAAGAAGGTGGACGCGCAGAACGAGGCGGGTACCCAGAACGTCATCAAGACCTGGTCCCGTCGCTCCGTGATCTTCCCGGCCATGCTCGGCCACACGATCGCGGTTCACGATGGTCGCAAGCACGTCCCGGTGTTCGTCACCGAGTCGATGGTCGGCCACAAGCTGGGCGAGTTCGCTCCGACCCGCACCTTCCGCGGCCACGTCAAGGACGACCGCAAGTCGAAGCGTCGCTAGTCGCCTGAGCTTCACCGCCAGAACGACTCAATGACTTACTCCATTAAGGGGACAACCATGGAAGCCAGGGCCCAGGCGCGGTACATCCGCGTCACGCCCATGAAGGCCCGCCGCGTGGTGGACCTCATCCGTGGCCTGCCGGCCACGGAGGCCCAGGCCGTCCTGCGTTTCGCTCCGCAGGCCGCCACCGTGCCGGTCGGCAAGGTGCTCGACAGCGCCATTGCCAACGCCGCGCACAACTACAACCACTCCAACGTGGACGACCTCGTCATCAGCGAGGCGTACGTTGACGAGGGTCCGACCCTGAAGCGGTTCCGCCCGCGTGCCCAGGGCCGCGCCTACCGGATCCGCAAGCGGACCAGCCACATCACCGTGGTCGTCAGCAGCAAGGAAGGGACCCGGTAATGGGCCAGAAGGTTAACCCGCACGGGTTCCGCCTCGGCATCAGCACGGACTTCAAGTCCCGCTGGTACGCCGACAAGCTGTACAAGGACTACGTCAAGGAAGACGTTGCCATTCGTCGCATGATGACGAAGGGCATGGAGCGCGCCGGCATCTCGAAGGTTGAGATCGAGCGCACCCGCGACCGCGTCCGCGTCGACATCCACACCGCCCGCCCCGGCATCGTCATCGGTCGCCGTGGCACCGAGGCCGACCGCATCCGCGGCGACCTCGAGAAGCTGACCGGCAAGCAGGTCCAGCTGAACATCCTCGAGGTCAAGAACCCCGAGCTGGACGCCCAGCTCGTGGCTCAGGGCGTCGCGGAGCAGCTGTCCTCGCGCGTCTCCTTCCGCCGTGCCATGCGCAAGTCGATGCAGGGCACCATGAAGTCCGGCGCCAAGGGCATCAAGGTCCAGTGCTCCGGTCGTCTCGGCGGCGCCGAGATGAGCCGTTCGGAGTTCTACCGCGAGGGTCGCGTGCCGCTGCACACCCTGCGTGCGAACGTCGACTACGGCTTCTTCGAGGCCAAGACCACCTTCGGCCGCATCGGCGTGAAGGTCTGGATCTACAAGGGCGACGTCAAGAACATCGCCGAGGTCCGCGCTGAGAACGCCGCTGCCCGCTCGGGCAACCGCCCGGCCCGTCCCGAGGGTGGTCGTCCCGCCCGCGGTGGCGACCGCCGTGGTGGCGAGCGCGGTGGCCGTGGCCGTCGCCCCGCCGCTGCCGAGGCCCCCGCGGCCGCGGCCGCCGAGGCTCCGGCTGCCGAGAACACCGGAACGGAGGCCTGACCCCAATGCTGATCCCCCGTCGGGTCAAGCACCGCAAGCAGCACCACCCCAAGCGCCGCGGCGCTGCCAAGGGTGGCACCGAGCTCGCGTTCGGCGAGTACGGCATCCAGGCCGTCACCCCGGCCTACGTGACGAACCGGCAGATCGAGTCCGCTCGTATCGCCGTCACCCGTCACATCAAGCGTGGCGGCAAGGTCTGGATCAACATCTACCCGGACCGTCCGCTCACCAAGAAGCCGGCCGAGACCCGCATGGGTTCCGGTAAGGGTTCGCCCGAGTGGTGGATCGCGAACGTGCACCCGGGTCGGGTCATGTTCGAGCTGTCGTACCCCAACGAGAAGGTGGCTCGTGAGGCGCTGACCCGCGCAGCTCACAAGCTCCCGATGAAGTGCCGGATCATCCGGCGCGAGGCAGGTGAGAGCTGATGTCGGCCGGCACCAAGGCTGCTGACCTCCGCGAGCTGGACAACGAGGGTCTCGTTGCCAAGCTCCGTGAGGCCAAGGAGGAGCTGTTCAACCTCCGCTTCCAGGCGGCGACCGGGCAGCTCGACAACCACGGACGGCTGAAGCTCGTCCGCAAGGACATCGCGCGGATCTACACCCTGATGCGCGAGCGCGAGCTGGGCATCGAGACGGTGGAGAACGCCTGATGACTGAGAACACCAACGAGACGCGCGGTTTCCGCAAGACCCGTGAGGGTCTCGTCGTCAGCGACAAGATGGACAAGACCGTCGTCGTCGCCGTCGAGGACCGCGTCAAGCACGCTCTGTACGGCAAGGTCATCCGCCGTACGAACAAGCTGAAGGCGCACGACGAGGCGAACGCCTGCGGCATCGGCGACCGGGTCCTCCTCGCGGAGACCCGCCCGCTGTCCGCGACGAAGCGCTGGCGCGTCGTCGAGATCCTCGAGAAGGCCAAGTAACGAAGCCGATGTGGTACGGCCGTATGTGCAGCGGGTCCCTGCGGGACGCCGGTGTGAGCAGCGGTCGGCCCGTCAGCTCTCGTTGACGATCAGGAGAAAGCTGTGATCCAGCAGGAGTCGCGACTGCGTGTCGCCGACAACACGGGCGCGAAGGAAATCCTTTGCATCCGCGTTCTCGGTGGCTCCGGTCGTCGCTACGCCGGTATCGGGGACGTCATCGTCGCGACCGTCAAGGACGCGATCCCCGGCGGTTCGGTGAAGAAGGGTGACGTCGTCAAGTGCGTCGTCGTCCGTACCGTGAAGTCGCGTCGTCGTCCGGATGGCTCGTACATCCGCTTCGACGAGAACGCCGCGGTTGTTCTGAAGAACACCGATGGTGACCCCCGTGGCACCCGCATCTTCGGCCCGGTGGGCCGCGAGCTGCGTGACAAGAAGTTCATGAAGATCATCTCGCTTGCGCCGGAGGTGCTCTAACTCATGGCGAACAGCATGAAGATCAAGAAGGGTGACCTGGTTCAGGTCATCACCGGCAAGGACCGCGGCAAGCAGGGCAAGGTCATCCAGGCCATGCCCGCCGAGAACAAGGTCCTGGTCGAGGGTGTGAACCGGGTCAAGAAGCACACCAAGCCGGGCCCGGGCACTCAGGGTGGCATTGTCACCGTCGAGGCCCCGGTGCACGTCTCCAACGTCCAGCTGGTCGTGGAGAAGGACGGCAAGAAGGTCGTCACCCGCGTTGGCTACCGCTTCGATGACGAGGGCAACAAGATCCGCGTTGCCAAGCGAACCGGTGAGGACATCTGATGTCTGAGACGACTGTTGAGAAGGTGACCCCCCGTCTCAAGGAGCGTTACAACTCCGAGATCAAGGGTCAGCTGCAGGAGCAGTTCTCGTACGAGAACGTCATGCTGACGCCCGGCCTGGTCAAGGTCGTCGTCAACATGGGTGTCGGCGAGGCCGCCCGTGACAGCAAGCTGATCGAGGGCGCGATCCGAGACCTGACCGCGATCACCGGTCAGAAGCCGGCCGTGACCAAGGCTCGCAAGTCCATCGCGCAGTTCAAGCTGCGCGAGGGCCAGCCGATCGGCACGCACGTCACCCTCCGCGGTGACCGCATGTGGGAGTTCCTGGACCGTCTGGTTTCGCTGGCCCTGCCGCGAATCCGTGACTTCCGCGGCCTCTCCCCGAAGCAGTTCGACGGCCGTGGCAACTACACCTTCGGTCTGACCGAGCAGGTTATGTTCCACGAGATCGACCAGGACAAGGTCGACCGTCAGCGCGGTATGGACATCACCGTCGTGACCACCGCTCAGACCGACGACGAGGGCCGGGCGCTCCTGCGCGCTCTGGGCTTCCCGTTCAAGGAGGCGTGAGCCAATGGCGAAGAAGTCCCTCATCGCGAAGGCCGAGCGGAAGCCGAAGTTCGGCGTCCGGGCCTACACCCGGTGCCAGCGCTGCGGCCGTCCGCACTCGGTGTACCGCAAGTTCGGCCTGTGCCGTGTCTGCCTCCGTGAGATGGCGCACCGCGGCGAGCTGCCGGGCGTGACCAAGAGCTCCTGGTAATCAAGGCGCTTTAGGCACACAGCGAAGCAGAGGTGCCCGATCCCACACCGGCCCGTTTTGGGCCTGCCGTACGGATTCCCGTAAGGTAGTGGGGTCGGGCCCCCTGCCACGGCTTCCCCATGGACGTCCGTGGCCCTCTCAAGGGAGGGCTCGCACCCAGTCTTACGACGTCGCAGGTCCCCTGCGCTTGTGCCCCTGACGAACTCGGAAGAGTGCGTAAGGGGGACCTGGCGCGGAGAAACCGCGGCGAGAGAGGCCTGAGGCCATCATGACCATGACCGACCCCATCGCAGACATGCTCACGCGTCTGCGTAACGCGAACTCGGCGTACCACGACACCGTGGCGATGCCGGCCAGCAAGATCAAGGCGCACGTCGCCGAGATCCTGCAGCAGGAGGGGTACATCTCCTCCTACAAGGTTGAGGAGCCCGTCGAGGGCGAGGTCGGCAAGAAGCTGACCATCGAGCTCAAGTTCGGCCCCAACCGTGAGCGCTCCATTGCCGGCATCAAGCGCATCAGCAAGCCGGGTCTGCGCGTTTACGCAAAGTCCACCAACCTGCCGAAGGTTCTCGGCGGCCTGGGCGTGGCGATCATCTCCACGTCCTCCGGCCTCCTGACCGACAAGCAGGCCGCCAAGAAGGGCGTAGGCGGAGAAGTTCTCGCCTACGTCTGGTAATTCGGGAAACGGAGGTACAGCAATGTCGCGCATTGGACGGCTGCCCATCCAGGTCCCCGCTGGCGTGGACGTCACCATCGATGGCCAGACGGTCTCGGTGAAGGGCCCGAAGGGCTCCCTCACCCACGTCGTCGCCGCGCCGATCGAGATCGGCAAGGGCGAGGACGGCATTCTGGCTGTCACCCGCCCCAACGACGAGCGTCAGTCGAAGGCCCTGCACGGCCTGACCCGCACGCTGGTGGCGAACATGATCACCGGCGTGACCGCGGGCTACCGCAAGTCGCTGGAGATCAGCGGTGTCGGCTACCGAGTTCTGGCGAAGGGCTCCGACATGGAGTTCCAGCTGGGCTACAGCCACCCGATCCTCGTCGAGGCGCCCGAGGGCATCTCCTTCGTCGTCGAGTCGGCCACCAAGTTCCACGTGGACGGCATCGACAAGCAGAAGGTCGGCGAGGTCGCCGCGAAGATCCGCAAGCTGCGCAAGCCGGACCCGTACAAGGCCAAGGGTGTCAAGTACGCGGGCGAGGTCATCCGCCGCAAGGTCGGAAAGAGTGGTAAGTAAGCGATGAGTGTCTCTGTCAAGATCGGCAAGGGCAACGCCTACAAGAGCGCCGCTCGCAAGCGCCGCGCGATCCGCGTTCGCAAGCGCGTCGTCGGCACCGAGGTGCGTCCGCGCCTCGTCGTGACGCGCTCGAACCGTCACATGGTCGCCCAGGTCATCGACGACGCCAAGGGTCACACCCTGGCGTCGGCGTCCACCCTCGACGTGTCCATCAAGGGCGCCGAGGGCGACAAGACCGAGCTGGCCAAGAAGGTCGGGAGCCTGGTCGCCGAGCGCGCCAAGGCCGCCGGCATCGAGTCGGTCGTCTTCGACCGCGCGGGCAACCGGTACGCCGGCCGCATCGCCGCCCTGGCGGACGCGGCCCGCGAGGCCGGGCTCGACTTCTAAGCCGCTCGTCGACTCTGTCGACGGACGTAAACGAGAGAGGTAATTCCAATGGCTGGACCCCAGCGCCGCGGTAGCGGCGCCGGCGGTGGCACCGGCGGTGGCGAGCGGCGCGACCGTAAGCGTGACGACCGGGGCAACGCCCCCGCCGTCGAGAAGACCGCTTACGTCGAGCGCGTCGTCGCGATCAACCGTGTCGCCAAGGTTGTCAAGGGTGGTCGTCGCTTCAGCTTCACCGCGCTGGTCGTGGTGGGCGACGGTGACGGCACCGTGGGTGTCGGTTACGGCAAGGCGAAGGAGGTTCCGGCCGCCATCGCCAAGGGTGTTGAGGAGGCCAAGAAGAACTTCTTCAAGGTCCCCCGTATCCAGGGCACCATCCCGCACCCGATCCAGGGTGAGAAGGCCGCCGGCGTCGTGCTGCTGAAGCCCGCCGCCCCCGGTACCGGTGTTATCGCCGGTGGTCCGGTGCGCGCCGTCCTGGAGTGCGCCGGCATCCACGACATCCTGTCGAAGTCGCTCGGCTCGGACAACGCGATCAACATCGTGCACGCCACGGTGGCCGCTCTGAAGGGCCTCGTGCGCCCCGAGGAGATCGCCGCCCGTCGTGGTCTGCCGCTGGAGGACGTGGCCCCCGCCGCTCTGCTGCGGGCGCGTGCTGCTGGGGTGAGCGCCTGATGGCTCGCCTGAAGATCACGCAGACCAAGTCGTACATCGGCAGCAAGCAGAACCACCGTGACACCCTGCGTTCGCTTGGTCTCAAGCGCATGCACGACGTGGTGGTCAAGGAGGACCGTCCCGAGATTCGCGGGATGGCCCACACGGTCCGTCACCTGGTGACGGTTGAGGAGGTGGACTGATCATGGGCGACAACCCGATCAAGATCCACAACCTGCGTCCCGCCCCGGGTGCCAAGACCGACAAGATCCGCGTGGGTCGTGGTGAGGGCTCCAAGGGTAAGACCGCTGGTCGTGGTACCAAGGGCACGAAGGCCCGCTACCAGGTTCCGCAGCGCTTCGAGGGTGGCCAGATGCCGCTCCACATGCGCCTGCCGAAGCTGAAGGGTTTCAAGAACCCGTTCAAGATCACCTTCCAGGTCGTCAACCTCGACAAGCTGGCCGAGCTCTACCCGCAGGGTGGAGAGGTCACGGTCGAGGACCTGGTCGCCAAGGGCGCGGTTCGCAAGAACTCCCTCGTCAAGGTGCTCGGCACCGGCGAGATCTCGGTTGCCCTGCAGGTGACGGTCGACGCCGTCTCCGGCTCGGCCGCCGAGAAGATCACCGCCGCCGGCGGTACGGTCACCGAGCTCGTCTGAGCCCGCTGACAACCGGCTTCGAGCCCCGCACCTCCTCCGGGAGGTGCGGGGCTCGCGCCGTTCCCGGGGATATCCGGCCGGACGGCGCTCGTTCTTTTGTGTGGCAAACCCGGGCATCCCGTACCCCATGAGTGGGGGAGGGGTGGTACGCGCTTCTTCCGAGTGGCTGCGCACTGTTAGAGTCCGTGGAGTTCCCTTGTAGGCTGCGCGTAGGCTCGCCTGTGCCGTCTGTACGGGAGCCCGAACCGCCAAACTCCCCATTCAGGACCGACCCTCCCGCCGACGACGCGCGGGAGGCGCAGGAGGCACCGTGCTCAGTGCGTTCGCGCGGGCGTTCCAGACGCCCGACCTGCGCAAGAAGCTGCTGTTCACGCTGGGCATCATGGTGCTGTTCCGCCTGGGCTCGCACATCCCGATCCCGGGCGTGAGCTTCACGGCCGTGAACGAGTGCGTGAAGGAGACCAAGAACAGCGGCCTCTTCGGACTCGTCAACCTGTTCAGCGGTGGCGCGCTCCTCCAGCTGACGATCTTCGCCCTCGGCATCATGCCGTACATCACGGCGAGCATCATCCTCCAGCTCCTCACCGTCGTGATCCCGCGACTGGAGATGCTGAAGAAGGAGGGACAGGCCGGCCAGGCCAAGATCACCCAGTACACCCGCTACCTGACCATCGCGCTCGCCGTGCTCCAGGGCACCGGCATCGTGGCGACGGCCTCCAGCGGTGCGCTGTTCTCCGGCTGCCCGCTGGCCAACCAGATCGTCCCGGACACCGGCGTGTTCCGGATCGCCGTCATGGTGCTCACCATGACCGCCGGCACGACGGTCATCATGTGGCTCGGCGAGCTGATCACCGACCGCGGCATCGGCAACGGCATGTCGCTGCTGATCTTCACCTCGATCGCGGCCCAGTTCCCGTCCTCGATGTGGGCGATCAAGCAGTCCGGCACCATCGGCGGCGGCTGGGTCGAGTTCCTCTCGGTGGTCGCGGTCGGCGTCATCGTCGTGATGCTGGTCATCTTCGTCGAGCAGGCCCAGCGCCGGATCCCGGTCCAGTACGCGAAGCGGATGATCGGGCGCCGCGCGTTCGGCGGGACCTCGACCTACATCCCGCTCAAGGTGAACCAGGCCGGTGTCATCCCGGTCATCTTCGCCTCGTCGCTGCTGTACATCCCCGCCCTGGTGGTCCAGCTGACCAACAGCCAGGCAGGCTGGGCCACGTGGATCCGGACGAACTTCGTCAAGGGTGACCACCCGATCTACATGGCCACCTACTTCCTGCTGATCGTCTTCTTCGCGTTCTTCTACGTCGCCATCTCCTTCAACCCCGAAGAAGTTGCCGACAACATGAAGAAGTATGGTGGGTTCATCCCGGGTATCCGGGCTGGCCGACCGACGGCCGAGTACCTGAACTACGTGCTGACCCGTATCACGTGGCCGGGTTCGCTCTACCTGGGCCTGATCGCGTTGATCCCGATGATCGCCCTGGTCGCCTTCGGACAGCAGACCAACTTCCCGTTCGGCGGCACCAGCGTGCTCATCGTCGTCGGCGTCGGACTCGAAACTGTGAAGCAGATCGAGAGCCAGCTCCAGCAGCGCAATTACGAAGGGTTCCTCCGCTGATGCGTATCGTCCTCGTTGGTCCTCCCGGGGCCGGGAAGGGTACTCAGGCGCACCTGCTCGCCAAGACCCTGTCCATCCCGCACATCTCCACCGGCGACCTGTTCCGTGCCAACATCGGCCAGGGCACCCCGCTGGGGCTCGAGGCCAAGGGCTACATGGACGCCGGCCGCCTGGTACCGGACGAGGTCACCATCGGGATGGCCAAGGACCGCATGCTCCAGGCGGACGCCGAGAACGGCTTCCTGCTCGACGGCTTCCCCCGCAACCTGGGCCAGGCCGAGGCGCTCGACGAGTTTCTCGCCGAGAAGGGCATCAAGCTGGACGGCGTCCTGGACCTGGAGGTCCCCGAGGACGAGGTCGTCAAGCGGATCGCGGGCCGTCGCCTGTGCCGCAAGAACGGCAGCCACGTGTTCCACGTCGCGTACAACCCGCCGAAGGAGGAGGGTGTCTGCGACGAGTGCGGTGGCGAGCTCTACCAGCGCTCCGACGACACCGAGGCGGCGGTGCGCACCCGCCTGGAGGTCTACCACACGGAGACCGAGCCGATCATCGGCTACTACAAGGAGCAGGGGCTGCTGGTGACCATCCTGGCCCTCGGCAAGGTGGACGAGGTCACCTCCCGCGCCATCGAGGCGCTGAAGCGGGACAGCTGAGTCTCTCGGCGAACGTACGACGGTACGGCCGGGTCGCCCGCCCCTCGCGGGTGGCCCGGCCGTTTCGGCGTCGTACGGTGGTAGCAGTGGTAATCCGGACTTGGAAGGCGTGACCAGATGGTGGAGATCAAGACCCCCGAGCAGATCGCGAAGATGCGAGCGGCCGGGCTGGTCGTCGCCGAGGCCCTGAAGGCCTGTCGCGAGGCGGTCGTCCCCGGGGTGACCACCCAGGAGCTCAACGACGTCGCGGACAAGGTCATCACCGGCCACGGTGCCACCTCGAACTTCCGGGCCCACCACGGCGGGCTCTGGTTCCCGGGCGTGATCTGCGCCTCGGTGAACAACGAGGTCGTGCACGGCATCCCCGGCGAGCGGGTGCTCCAGGAGGGTGACGTCATCTCGATCGACTGCGGCGCCATCCTGGACGGCTGGCACGGCGACTCGGCCATCACGGTGGCGGTCGGCGAGGTCAGCCCGGAGGTCGAGATGCTGAGCCGGGTCACCGAGGGCTCGATGTGGGCCGGCATCGCCCAGATGAAGAAGAACAACCGCCTGGTGGACGTCTCCAAGGCGATCGAGGGCTTCATCCGTCGCCAGCCGCTGCCGCCGAAGGGCAAATGGGGCATCACCGAGGGCTACGGCGGCCACGGCATCGGCACCGCGATGCACATGGAGCCGCACGTGCTGAACTACGTCGAGCGCGGCCGCGGCAAGGGCCCGAAGCTGGTCCCCGGCACCGTGCTGGCGATCGAGCCGATGGTCTCGCTCGGCACCCCGCACACCACCGTGCTGGACGACGAGTGGACGGTCGTCACCAACGACGGCACCTGGGCCTCGCACTGGGAGCACTCGGTGGCCGTCACCGAGCAGGGACCGCTGGTGCTGACCGCCTTCGACGGCGGCAGGGCGGAGCTGGCCAAGCTGGGCATCACCGCAGCTCCGGACCCCCTCGCGTAGTCGCCACGGCGCCCAACTGCCGCTGCTGACAAGGGATCAGAGCCCTGGAGGTTTGGACCTCCAGGGCTTTTGTCCTATTTTTATCGGCTGGCAGGGTCCGTAGTGGCTCACGAGCGAGCAGGAGAGAGTAAGTGCTCAAGGGATTCCGCGACTTCATGATGCGCGGCAACGTCGTCGACATGGCGGTCGGTGTGGTCATCGGTGCCGCGTTCACCGCGGTGGTGACCGGCTTCGTGTCCGCCTTCCTCACCCCGTTGGTGGGCGTGGTGGTCGGTGCGGCCGGCGACTTCAGCTCGTACAAGGCGCACATCGCGGGGGTGACCTTTCCGTACGGGCAGTTCCTCAACGTGCTGATCGCGTTCTTCATGACCGCCGCGGTGCTGTACTTCTGCGTGGTGCTGCCGATCACCAAGGCGACCGCGCGCTACATGCCGAAGAAGCCGAAGACGCCGAAGCGTCCCTGCCCCGAGTGCCTGACCGAGATCCCCGAGGCCGCCCGCCGCTGCTCGGCCTGCACCGCCCACGTCGAGCCGCTGGTGGTCGTCGCCAAGGCCTGACGCGACGGGTGTGACGGTGACCGCTTTCCGGGACCCCCGTTTTGGTCCGTCGGACGCGCTGGCGTAGGATGGACCGTCGGCTCACTCGTAGCGTGCTTCAGCGCGCCCTCTTCCCCCCGGGGGAGGGGTGAACCCAGGTTCGCACGAGCGTTCCGCATACGGTAGCCGGTCCCGGAAGGTGGATCTCGCAGTTCATGGCTAAGAAGCAAGGCGCCATTGAGATCGAGGGCACCGTGATCGAGTCTCTGCCGAACGCGATGTTCAAGGTCGAGCTGCAGAACGGTCACAAGGTCCTCGCGCACATCAGTGGCAAGATGCGCATGCACTACATCCGCATCCTGCCGGACGACCGGGTCGTCGTGGAGCTCAGCCCCTACGACCTCACGCGCGGGCGGATCGTCTACCGCTACAAGTAAGAACGTCAGATCTAGACCCGGAGAACCTGAACATGAAGGTCAAGCCGAGCGTCAAGAAGATCTGCGACAAGTGCAAGGTGATCCGCCGTCACGGCCGGGTCATGGTGATCTGCGACAACCTGCGCCACAAGCAGCGCCAGGGCTGATCTCTCCCCAGCATTTCTCGTAGTACTTCGCGCGACGCGAAAACGTCATAAGCGGGCTGCCCGATCCGTTCCGTCCGGAACGGACTGCCACCCCCGGTCAGAGGCCGGGGCTCCCTCACCGTGAGGTGTCGGAGTAGGTAGCACGCAAGACCTCTGAAAAAGCACAGGAGCCTTGAATGGCACGCCTCGCCGGCGTTGATCTCCCCCGTGAGAAGCGGATCGAGATCGCCCTCACCTACGTGTACGGCATCGGCCGTACCCGCGCCCAGCAGACCCTGGCCGAGACCGGTGTGAACCCGGACGTCCGCGTCCGCGACATCACCGAGGACGACCTGGTCAAGCTGGGTCAGTACATCGACGCCAACTACACGGTCGAGGGTGACCTCCGCCGTGAGGTGGCCGCCGACATCCGCCGCAAGGTCGAGATCGGCTGCTACGAGGGTCTGCGTCACCGCCGTGGCCTGCCGGTCCGCGGCCAGCGCACCCACACCAACGCGCGTACCCGCAAGGGCCCGCGTCGCGCGATCGCCGGCAAGAAGAAGCCGGGCAAGAAGTAGTCCGTCCCGTAACCGGACATCCCTCCGGCCCGCGGGTCAGCGGACCGACCACCTCAGTAGGAGAACAGACTTATGCCCCCCAAGGGTCGTCAGGCTGCCGGCGCGAAGAAGATCCGCCGCAAGGAAAAGAAGAACGTCGCTCACGGCCACGCGCACATCAAGAGCACGTTCAACAACACCATCGTTTCGATCACCGACCCCGCGGGCAACGTGATCTCCTGGGCCTCCGCCGGCCACGTCGGCTTCAAGGGCTCGCGCAAGTCCACCCC
The DNA here is from genome assembly GCF_042677365.1 of Kitasatospora sp. NPDC127116. Taxonomy (NCBI): domain Bacteria; kingdom Bacillati; phylum Actinomycetota; class Actinomycetes; order Kitasatosporales; family Streptomycetaceae; genus Kitasatospora; species Kitasatospora sp. NPDC127116. Next base: position 12,487 of record NZ_JBHXTL010000035.1, on the reverse strand, counting down.
GTTCGCCGCGCAGATGGCCGCCGAGGCCGCTGCCCGTCGCGCGCAGGAGCACGGCATGCGCAAGGTTGACGTCTTCGTGAAGGGTCCGGGCTCCGGCCGCGAGACCGCGATCCGTTCGCTCCAGGCCACCGGCCTGGAGGTCGGCTCGATCCAGGACGTCACCCCCACCCCGCACAACGGCTGCCGTCCGCCGAAGCGCCGCCGCGTCTGACGCAGCGCCTTCGGGCACGCAGGTGATGTTTTAAACCTCGTACGGGCTCCCGTTCTCCACGGGAGCCCGTACGCTTGGTCCTGTCGGCATCAAATAGTGGGTGCCGAAGACAACCGGAGGATTTCCCCCATGCTTATCGCTCAGCGTCCCTCGCTGACCGAAGAGGTCGTCGACGAGTTCCGCTCCCGGTTCGTGATCGAGCCGCTGGAGCCGGGCTTCGGCTACACCCTCGGCAACTCCCTGCGCCGCACGCTCCTGTCGTCGATCCCGGGTGCCGCTGTCACCAGCATCCGCATCGACGGCGTCCTGCACGAGTTCACCACCGTGCCGGGCGTCAAGGAGGACGTGACCGACCTCATCCTCAACATCAAGCAGCTGGTCGTCTCCTCGGAGCACGACGAGCCGGTCGTGATGTACCTGCGCAAGCAGGGCCCGGGTGTCGTCACCGCCGCCGACATCGCCCCGCCGGCGGGTGTCGAGGTGCACAACCCCGAGCTGGTCCTCGCCACGCTGAACGGCAAGGGCAAGCTGGAGATGGAGCTGACCGTCGAGCGCGGTCGCGGCTACGTCTCCGCCGTCCAGAACAAGGCCTCCGGCCAGGAGATCGGCCGCATCCCGGTCGACTCGATCTACAGCCCGGTGCTGAAGGTCACCTACAAGGTCGAGGCCACCCGTGTCGAGCAGCGGACCGACTTCGACAAGCTGATCGTCGACGTCGAGACCAAGCCCGCCATGCGTCCGCGCGACGCCATGGCCTCGGCCGGCAAGACCCTGGTCGAGCTGTTCGGTCTCGCCCGCGAGCTGAACATCGACGCCGAGGGCATCGACATGGGCCCGTCCCCGACGGACGCCGCCCTGGCCGCTGACCTGGCGCTGCCGATCGAGGAGCTGGAGCTCACCGTCCGCTCCTACAACTGCCTCAAGCGCGAGGGCATCCACACCGTGGGTGAGCTCGTCGCCCGCTCCGAGGCCGACCTGCTCGACATCCGCAACTTCGGTGCGAAGTCGATCGACGAGGTCAAGGCGAAGCTGGCCGGCATGGGCCTGGCCCTCAAGGACAGCCCGCCCGGGTTCGACCCGACCGCTGCCGCCGACGCCTTCGGCGCCGACGACCTCGACGACTCGCACTTCGCCGAGACCGAGCAGTACTAAGAGAATTGGCCGCGGGGGCGGTTCCACGGAGCCGCCCCCGCCGTCGCGAAAGTCGTACGGGCAACAGTGCCCGTACGCCCGCTGCGGTACCTGATACGGCCGTAGTCGGAGATCCAAGGAGAAATCCATGCCGCGTCCCACCAAGGGTGCCCGCCTCGGCGGCGGCCCGCACCACGAGCCGCTGCTGCTCGCCGGTCTGTGCCGGGAGCTGTTCCAGTACGGCCGCATCACCACGACCGAGGCCAAGGCCCGTCGGATGCGCCCGCTGGCGGAGAAGCTGATCACCAAGGCGAAGAAGGGCGACATCCACAACCGTCGCCTGGTGCGCAAGACCATCACCGACATCTCGGTGCTGCACACCCTCTTCACCGAGATCGCGCCGCGCTACGAGAACCGCCCGGGTGGCTACACCCGCATCACCAAGATCGGTCCCCGTCGTGGCGACAACGCCCCGATGGCCGTGATCGAGCTGGTCGAGGCGCTGACCGTCGCGCAGACCGCCGTCGGCGAGGCCGAGGCCGCCACCAAGCGCGCCGTCAAGGAGGCCGACGAGGCCGCTGCCGTCGAGACCAAGGCCGACGAGGCCGAGGCCGCCGAGCAGGCCTGACGCCTCTAGGTGTTCCGCGGGCCCGTTTCCCCAGCAGTGGGGGAGCGGGCCCGTTCCTCATCCCCGGGAGATGTGAGAAGCAGTGGTCAACGATTGCGCCGAGCAGCCGCCGGTGAAGGACGGCCCGGCCGACGAGTACGTCCGGGTCCGGCTCGACCTCGCCTACCAGGGCGCCGAGTTCTCCGGCTGGGCCCGCCAGAAGGGCGGCCGGCGGACGGTCCAGGAGGAGATCGAGACCGCGCTGCAGATCGTCACCCGCAGCCCCGAACTGTTCCCGCTGACGGTGGCCGGCCGCACCGACGCCGGGGTGCACGCCCGCGGCCAGGTCGCCCACGTCGACCTGCCCGCCGAGCTGTGGGAGGCGCACCGGGAGAAGCTGCTGCGCCGGCTGGCGGGCCGGCTGCCCGGGGACGTCCGGATCTACCGGGTCGGCGAGGCGCCGGCCGGGTTCGACGCCCGTTTCTCGGCGGTCTGGCGCCGGTACGCGTACCGCGTCGCCGACCACCCGGGCGGGGTGGACCCGCTGCTGCGCGGCCACGTGCTCTGGCACGACCGCCCGCTGGACGTGGACCGGATGAACGAGGCGGCGAAGCTGCTGCTCGGCGAGCACGACTTCGCCGCGTACTGCAAGAAGCGCGAGGGTGCCACCACCATCCGCACCCTGCTGGAGCTGCACTGGGACCGCGTCCCGGTGGACTCCTACGCGGCCCAGGAGGGCTCGCTCGCGGTCGCCACCGTCCGGGCCGACGCCTTCTGCCACAACATGGTCCGGGCGCTGGTCGGCGCGATGCTGCTGGTCGGCGACGGGCACCGGCCGGTGGAGTTCCCCGGCGAGGTGCTGGCGGGCGGGGTGCGCAACTCCGCCGTCAACGTGATCCGGCCGTACGGGCTCACGCTGGAGGAGGTCGGCTACCCGCCGGACGACCAGCTGGCCGAGCGCAACCGGGCGGCCCGGCGGATGCGGACCCTGCCCGGGCAGCCGGCCGTCGGGTAATCCGTTTTGGCCCGGCGCGTCCGCTTGGGAGAATCGCTCCCATGGGACACGTCGAGATTTCGCACCTGGAGTACTACCTGCCGGACGGGCGCGTGTTGTTCGACGACGCGTCCTTCCGGGTCGGAGAGGGCGCCGCGGTCGCCCTGGTCGGTGCCAACGGCGCCGGCAAGACCACCCTGCTGCGCATGATCGCGGGGGACATCCAGCCGCACGGCGGCTCGGTGACGATCAGCGGCGGGCTCGGCGTGATGCGCCAGTTCGTCGGCACCACCGGCCGCGAGGACCAGTCGTCCACCCCGGGCGCGCTGCCGGCCGACGCCTCGGTGCGCGACCTGCTGGTGTCGGTCGCCCCCGAGCGGATCGCCAAGGCCGCCCGCGCGGTGGACGCCGCCGAGCTGGCGATGATCGCCCAGGACGACGAGAAGACGCAGATGGCCTACGCCCAGGCGCTCTCGGACTGGGCCGACGTCGGCGGCTACGACTACGAGACGGACTGGGACGTCTGCACCACGGCGGCCCTCGGGGTGCCGTTCGACAAGGCCCAGTGGCGGGGCCTGAACACCCTCTCCGGCGGCGAGCAGAAGCGGCTCGTCCTGGAGGCGCTGCTGCGCGGCCCGGAGGAGGTGCTGCTGCTCGACGAGCCGGACAACTACCTGGACGTCCCGGGCAAGCGCTGGCTGGAGGAGGCCATCAAGACCACCTCGAAGACGGTGCTGTACATCTCGCACGACCGCGAGCTGCTCTCGAAGACCGCGGACAAGATCATCGCCGTCGAGTCCGGCGCCGCCGGCAGCAGCGTCTGGGTGCACGGCGGCGGCTTCGACAGCTTCCACGAGGCCCGCAAGGACCGCTTCGCGCGCTTCGAGGAACTGGGCCGGCGCTGGGACGAGGAGCACGCCAAGCTCAAGAAGCTGGTCGTCACCCTGCGCCAGGCGGCCTCGGTCAGCCACGCGCTCGCCACCCGCTACGCCGCCGCCCAGACCCGGCTGAAGAAGTTCGAGGAGGCCGGCCGCCCGGAGGAGCCCCCGCGCGAGCAGAGCATCACCATGCGGCTCAAGGGCGGGCGCACCGGCATGCGCGCCTTCACCCTGGAGCAGCTGGAGCTCACCGGCCTGATGCAGCCCTTCGACCTGGAGGTCTTCTACGGCGAGCGGGTCGCGGTGCTGGGCGCCAACGGCGCCGGCAAGTCGCACCTGCTGCGGCTGCTGGCCGGTGACACGACGGTCGGGCACACCGGGGACTGGAAGCTCGGCGCCCGGGTCGTACCCGGCCACTTCCGGCAGACCCACGCCCACCCGGAGCTGTTCGGCCGCACCGTGCGGTCGATCGTCGAGGAGGAGCACGCGCTCAGCCGCGGCGCCGCGATGGGGGCGCTGCGCCGCTACGAGCTGGACCGCCAGGAGGAGCAGAAGTTCGAGTCGCTGTCCGGCGGGCAGCAGGCCCGGCTGATGATCCTCAAGCTCGAACTCTCCGGCGTGACGGCCCTGTTGCTCGACGAGCCGACCGACAACCTGGACCTGGAGAGCGCCGAGGCCCTGCAGACCGGCCTGGAGGCCTTCGAGGGCACCGTGCTGTGCGTCACCCACGACCGCTGGTTCGCCAGGACCTTCGACCGCTTCCTGGTGTTCGGGGCGGACGGCCGGGTGTACGAGTCGTCGGAGCCGGTCTGGGACGTGACCCGGGTGGAGCGCGAACGCTGAGTCGCGACCGGCCCGGCCGGGAGGGGTCCAGCCGATTTTTGACCCCTCAGGGTCGGGCCGGTAACCTGGACGCTTGATGTGCGTATTGGCTCGCTCTATCTCACGTGAGAGGTCGGTACGCCGGAGACATCAGGTCGTCGACCAGCGGTCCCCCTTGAATTGCGTCCAAGGTTGGCCAGGCTGCTCTGCCGTCCGGGTGCTCCTGTCAGGACTCACTCACTGAAAAGCGAAGGCTACGACCGTGCGTACGTACAGCCCCAAGCCCGGCGACGTCCAGCGTCAGTGGCACGTCATCGACGCGACCGACGTCGTGCTCGGCCGCCTGGCCTCCCAGGCCGCCAACCTCCTCCGGGGCAAGCACAAGGCGATCTACGCGCCGCACGTTGACACTGGTGACTTCGTCATCATCATCAACGCCGACAAGGTGCACCTGTCCGGTAACAAGAAGACCCAGAAGCTGGCCTACCGCCACTCGGGCTTCCCGGGCGGTCTGCGCTCGGTGCGCTACGACGACCTGCTGGCGAACAACCCGGAGAAGGCCGTCGAGAAGGCCATCAAGGGCATGATCCCCAAGAACAGCCTGGGCCGCCAGATGCTCTCCAAGCTGAAGGTCTACTCGGGCGACCAGCACCCGCACGCTGCCCAGCAGCCGGTGCCGTTCGAGATCACCCAGGTCGCGCAGTAATTCGGCCACCAAGCCCCCCAACACTGAAAAGAGCTGAGGAACATCGTGGCCGAGACCACTGAAACCCTTGAGGTCGACTTCGACGAGGCCGTTGAGGCCGTCGAGGGCGAGTACACCTCCGAGGAGAGCTACACCTCCGAGTCCCTGGCCGGCCGCTTCGGCGAGGCCACCCCGGGCGCCGGCCTCGGCCGTCGCAAGGAGGCGATCGCCCGCGTGCGCATCGTCCCCGGCACCGGCCAGTGGAAGATCAACGGTCGCACCCTCGAGGGTTACTTCCCGAACAAGGTGCACCAGCAGACCGTGAACGAGCCCTTCAAGCTCCTTGAGCTGGACGGCCGTTACGACGTCGTCGCCCGCATCAGCGGTGGTGGCGTGTCCGGCCAGGCCTACGCGCTGCGCCTCGGCGTCGCCCGTGCCCTGAACGAGGCCGACGTGGACAACAACCGCGCCGCCCTGAAGAAGGCCGGCTTCCTGATGCGTGACGCCCGTGCCGTCGAGCGCAAGAAGGCCGGTCTGAAGAAGGCCCGCAAGGCGCCGCAGTACAGCAAGCGCTAATCGCCTCCCCGGGGGTGCGCTCCGCCCTGGCGGCGCACCCCCTGGTTGTGCGAAACCGTCGCCCCGGAGTACCTCGAGTACTCCGGGGCGACGTGTTCCCCGGCTACTGTGCGGCGGCCGGGATCTTCGGTTGGGTTCCGAGCAGTGGTGATGGAGGACGGGACAGTGGGACGACTCTTCGGTACGGACGGCGTGCGCGGGGTGGCCAACGAGGGCCTGACGGCGGAGCTGGCGCTCGGTCTGTCGGTCGCGGCGGCCCATGTGCTCGGCGAGGCCGGCGCCTTCGACGGCCACCGGCCGGTCGCGGTGGTCGGCCGTGACCCGCGCGCCTCGGGCGAGTTCCTGGAGGCCGCCGTCATCGCCGGTCTGGCGAGCGCCGGCGTCGACGTCCTGCGGGTCGGCGTCCTGCCCACCCCGGCCGTGGCGTACCTCACCGGCGCGCTCGGCGCCGACTTCGGCGTGATGCTGTCCGCCAGCCACAACGCCATGCCGGACAACGGCATCAAGTTCCTCGCCCGCGGCGGCCACAAGCTGGACGACCGGATCGAGGACGCGATCGAGTCCCACTACCGCAAGCACACGCTCGGCGACGAGGACTGGAACCGTCCGACCGGCGCGGCCGTCGGCCGGGTGCGCGAGTACACCGAGGGCTTCGACAAGTACGTCGCCCACCTGATCGGCGTGCTGCCCAACCGCCTGGACGGCATCAAGGTCGTCATCGACGGCGCCCACGGCGCGGCCGCCTACGTCGCCCCCGAGGCCTTCGCCCGGGCCGGTGCCGAGGTGGTCCACACCCTGGGGGCCGAGCCCACCGGCCTCAACATCAACGACGGCGTCGGCTCCACCCACCTGGACCGGCTGCGGGTCGCGATGAAGGAGCACAAGGCCGACCTGGGCATCGCCCTGGACGGCGACGCCGACCGCTGCCTGGCCGCCGACGCCGAGGGCGCCGAGGTGGACGGCGACCAGATCATCGCCATCCTCGCGGTCGCCATGAAGGAGGCCGGCACCCTGCGCCGCAACACCGCGGTGGCCACCGTGATGTCCAACCTCGGCTTCAAGCTGGCGATGGAGCGCGAGGGCATCGAGCTGGTGGAGACCGCCGTCGGCGACCGCTACGTGCTGGAGGCGATGAAGGAGCACGGCTTCGCGCTGGGCGGCGAGCAGTCCGGCCACGTGATCCTGCTGGACCACGCCACCACCGGTGACGGCACCCTGACCGGCCTGATGCTGGGCGCCCGGCTGGCCGCCACCAAGCAGCCGCTGGCCGACCTGGCCGCCGTGATGACCCGGCTGCCGCAGGTGCTGATCAACGTCAAGGGCGTCGACAAGTCCCGGGTGCGGACCAGCACCGAGCTGACCGCCGCGGTCGCCGCGGCCGAGGCCGAGCTGGGCTCCACCGGCCGGGTGCTGCTGCGCCCGTCGGGCACCGAGCCGCTGGTCCGGGTGATGGTCGAGGCCGCCGACCCGGCGCAGGCCGAGGCGGTCGGGCAGCGGCTGGCCGACGCGGTGCGCACCCACCTGGGCTGAGCCCCGGAGACGGCGAAGGGCCCCCGCGCGACGCGGGGGCCCTTCGTGTCGTGCCCGGCGGGCGCTCAGAGCTTGCGCAGCAGCGCCCGGCGGACCTTGTGGTCCGAGCCCTTCTGGAGGATCAGGGTGGCGCGGCCGCGGGTCGGCAGCACGTTCTCCAGCAGGTTGGGCTTGTTGATGGTGCGCCAGACCTGCCGGCCGTACTCCATCGCCTCCTCCTCCGGCACCTCGGTGAAGCGGCGGAAGTAGGAGTTCGGGTCCTGGAAGGCGGTCTGCCGCAGCTTGCGGAAGCGGTCCAGGTACCAGTGCTCGATGTCGTCGGTCCGGGCGTCGACGTAGATCGAGAAGTCGAAGTAGTCGGCCACCGCGAGGCGGGTGCGGCCGTCGGAGCCGGGCAGGGCCGGCTGGAGCACGTTCAGGCCCTCGACGATCAGGATGTCCGGGCGCTCCACGGTCAGCCGCTCGCCCTGCACGATGTCGTACACCAGGTGCGAGTAGACCGGCGCGCTGACCCGCTCCTTGCCCGCCTTCACGTCCGCGACGAAGCGCATCAGCGCCCGGCGGTCGTACGACTCCGGGAAGCCCTTGCGGGCCATCAGGCCGCGCCGGCGCAGCTCGGCGTTGGGGAGCAGGAAGCCGTCGGTGGTGACCAGCTCGACCCGGGGGTGCTCGGGCCAGCGGGCGAGCAGCGCCTGGAGCAGGCGGGCGGTGGTGGACTTGCCGACCGCCACGGAGCCGGCCACGCCGATGATGAACGGGGTGCGGGTGCGTTCGGTGTCCGGGGTGTCCAGGAAGGTGCCCAGCGTGCCGCGCAGCTCGTGCGTGGCGTGGATGTACAGGTTCAGCAGGCGGGACAGCGGCAGGTAGACGTCGCGGACCTCGTCCAGGTCGAGGGCGGTGCCGAGGCCGCGCAGCCGTTCCACCTCCTCGGCGGTCAGCGGCAGTGGCGTACGCTCGCGCAGCGCGCTCCACTCGGCCCGGCTGAGGTCGACGTAGGGGGACGGCGACGGGCCGGGCGTGGCGGCGCCCCGCGTACAGAGTTCGGTCAGCACATGCTCCATTGTGAGCCGTAGCGGCGTTCACGGTGGCTGTGGTGTCGGTCACGCAGCGTTCGCGCGCGAGGGGGAAACGGCCACAGAACCGCCCTTATGCTGGCACGCATGTGCGGAATTGTTGGATACGTGGGCGCTCAGTCCGCCCTCGACGTAGTAATCGCAGGCTTGCAGCGACTGGAGTACCGGGGCTACGACTCGGCCGGTGTCGCGGTGCAGGTCCAGGACTCCGAGGGGCAGTGGAGCCTGGCCACCGACAAGCGGGCGGGCAAGCTCGCCAATCTGGAGAAGTCGCTCGCCGAGACCCCTCTGCCCGGCGGCACCACCGGCATCGGCCACACCCGCTGGGCCACCCACGGCGGCCCGACGGACGCCAACGCCCACCCCCACCTGGACGACCACCAGCGGGTGGCCGTGGTGCACAACGGCATCATCGAGAACTTCGCGCAGCTGCGCGCCGAGATCGCCGAGCGCGGCCACACCCTCCGGTCCGAGACCGACACCGAGGTCGTCGCCCACCTGCTGGGCGAGGCCTACGCGGGTGACCTCGCCGAGGCCATGCGGGTGGTCTGCCGTCAGCTGGAGGGCGCCTTCACCCTGGTCGCCGTGCACGCGGACGCGCCGGACGTGGTCGTCGGTGCCCGCCGCAACTCGCCGCTGGTGGTCGGCCGCGGCGAGGGCGAGAACTTCCTCGCCTCGGACGTCGCCGCCTTCATCGCCCACACCCGCGAGGCGATCGAGCTGGGCCAGGACCAGGTGGTCGAGCTGCGCCGGGAGGGCGTGACCGTCACCAACTTCGACGGCACCCCGGCCGACGTGCGCGAGTACCACGTCGACTGGGACGCCTCGGCCGCCGAGAAGGGCGGCTACGACTACTTCATGCTCAAGGAGATCGCCGAGCAGCCGAAGGCGGTCGCCGACACCCTCCTCGGCCGGATCGGCACCGACGGCCGGCTGACCCTGGACGAGCTGCGGATCTCCGACGCCGACCTGCGCTCGGTCGACAAGGTCGTCATCGTGGCCTGCGGCACGGCCTTCCACGCCGGCATGATCGCCAAGTACGCGATCGAGCACTGGACCCGCATCCCCTGCGAGGTCGAGGTCGCCTCCGAGTTCCGCTACCGCGACCCGATCATGGGCCCGGGCACGCTGGTCATCGCCATCTCGCAGTCCGGCGAGACCATGGACACCCTGATGGCCCTGCGGCACGCCCGCGAGCAGGGCGCCAAGGTGCTGGCGATCTGCAACACCAACGGCTCCACCATCCCGCGCGAGTCGGACGCGGTGCTGTACACCCACGCCGGCCCGGAGGTCGCGGTCGCCTCGACCAAGGCGTTCCTGACCCAGCTGGTCGCCTGCTACCTGGTCGCCCTGTACCTGGGCCAGGTGCGCGGCACCAAGTGGGGCGACGAGATCTTCGCCGTCATCAAGGAGCTCGGCGACGCGCCGAAGCAGGTCGAGCAGGTCCTGGAGACCATGGAGCCGGTGCGCGAGCTGGCCCGCTCGCTGGCCGACGCCCGCTCGGTGCTGTTCCTCGGCCGCCACGTCGGCTTCCCGGTGGCCCTGGAGGGCGCGCTCAAGCTCAAGGAGCTGGCGTACATGCACGCCGAGGGCTTCGCGGCGGGCGAGCTCAAGCACGGCCCGATCGCGCTGATCGAGGAGGGGCTGCCGGTCGTGGTGGTCGTGCCCTCGCCGCGCGGACGCTCGATCCTGCACGACAAGATCGTCTCCAACATCCAGGAGATCAGGGCCCGCGGTGCCCGCACGATCGTGATCGCCGAGGAGGGCGACGAGGCCGTCGTCCCGTACGCGGACCACCTGATCCGCATCCCGGCCACCCCGGTGCTGCTCCAGCCGCTGGTCGCCACCGTCCCGCTCCAGGTCTTCGCCTGCGAGCTGGCCACGGCCAAGGGCCACGAGGTCGACCAGCCGCGCAACCTGGCGAAGTCGGTCACCGTCGAGTAGTCGCTCGGCGGCACGGCGCCCCTGCGGTGGCTGCGTCCTACCGCAGGGGCGCCGTGTCGAGCGTGAAGGAGAACGGGGCGGGGAGCTTGATGCGCCTGCCGAATTCGGTTTCGTGAAGGGTGGTGTAGTCGCCGTTCCTCGGATCCGTGAACAGCGTCACCCTGCCTTCGCTGCGGTCGATGAGCAGGTAGCACGGAATGCCCGCAGCGGCGTAGCCCAGGCGCTTGGCCTCGCGGTCCTTGTGCGGGTTGATCGAGGTGACTTCAAGGACCAGTTCGACTCCCACCGCGGATGACCACGAATCCTGAGCGCGGAAATGGCCGACCGGAGCGACCGTGGCGTCCGGGATGAAACGGCCCTTGGGGGTGATCAGTCCCTTCCCGCCGCTGACGTACAGGTCCTCGGCTGCCTCACGCGCAACAGCGCGGGCGAACCGGGCGATGGCGTCCTCATGGTCGCCGTCCGGCGGTGGCGTCACGACGATCTCCCCTTCGATGAGCTCGGCCTTGAAACCGGGTGGGGTGTCCAACTCCAGAAACGCCTGGAGGAGGCTGTCCTCGCCCAGCGGGTGCTCGACTGCCGGCATGGCGACCATGGCCCTTCTCCCTCCTGTGGGTCCGTGCCGAGCCACAAGGTAGGCGTACGGACCGGCACCGGCGGGGGATCGAAGTGGTTGTCACTCGAAAGTGTGCCGCAGGCCCGGCTCCCGCGGGGCGGTGGCGCGGGCTAGCGTCGGCGGCAGCCGACCGCTGAAGGAGTTCTCCCCATGCGTCATGCACACCCTGTGGAAACCGTCCGGGCCGCCGAGGCCGAGCTGATGGCGCGGCTGCCCGAGGGCACCCTGATGCAGCGGGCGGCCGCGGGGCTGGCCGCGACCTGCGCGCGGCTGCTGACGCGGCGTCGGGGGCGGGTGTACGGCAGCCGGGTGACGGTGCTCGCGGGCAGCGGGGACAACGGGGGTGACGCCCTGTACGCCGGGGCCGCGCTGGCCCGGCGCGGGGCGCGGGTGACGGCGGTGCTGCTGGCGCCGGAGAAGGCCCACCCGGGCGGGCTGGCCGCGCTGCGGGCCGCCGGCGGGCGGGTGACGGCGGAGCGGGAAGTCGGCCTGGCCGACTTCTCGCGCGCGGACCTGGTGCTGGACGGGATCGTCGGCATCGGCGGCCGGGGCGGGCTGCGCCCGGAGGCCGTGCCGTACGCGAGGGCCGAGCGGCACGGGATCGTGGTGGCGGTGGACCTGCCGAGCGGGGTGGACGCCGACACCGGGGAGGTGCCGGGCGCCGCGCTGCGGGCCGACGTCACGGTCTGCTTCGGCACGTACAAGCCCGGGCTGCTGGTCGACCCGGGGGCCTCGTACGCGGGGGCCGTGCAGCTGGTCGGCATCGGGCTGGAGCCGCCCGCCGCGCGGGTGACGGCGCTCCAGCACGCGGACGTGGCGGCGCTGCTGCCGGAGCCGGGCGCGGAGAGCGACAAGTACCGGCGCGGCGTCGTCGGGGTGGCGGCCGGCTCGGCGACCTACCCGGGGGCGGCGCTGCTGGCGGTGGTCGGGGCGCTGCACGGCGGCGCGGGCGCCGTCCGGTACGTGGGCACGGCGGCCGAGGAGGTGGTGCGGCGCTTCCCGGAGGTGCTGGTCACCGAGGGCGGGCCGGCCGGCGCCGGACGGGTGCAGGCCTGGGTGGTCGGGCCGGGCGGCGGCGAGGGGGCGCGGCAGGCGCTGACCGAGGCGCTGGCGAGCGACGTCCCGGTGCTGGTGGACGCCGACGGGCTGACCGAGCTGGGCCGGCTCGGCCCGGACGCGCTGGCCGGCCGCACCGCGCCCACCCTGCTCACCCCGCACACCGGCGAGGCCGCCCGGCTGCTCGCCGGCGCCGACGGCGGCACACCGCCGGCCGCCGACGACCTGGCCGCGGCCCGGCTGGCCACCGCCCGACGGCTGGCGGCCGGCTACCGCGCCACGGTGCTGCTGAAGGGCTCCACCACGGTGGTCGCCGATCCGGGCGGGGCCGTCCGGGTGAACCCCACCGGCACCTCCTGGCTGG
>NZ_JBHXTL010000034.1:64580-71052 GCF_042677365.1 Kitasatospora sp. NPDC127116 | reverse complement strand
AGACGGTCGGGGTGGCGGGTGATCCAGCTGGTCACGTCCCTGACGGACGGCTTTCGGCGGGGCGGGTCCTGGTGCGGGAAGGCTTCCCGCAGCCGGCGGACGTAGACGCGCACGATCTGCTCCTGACCAGGGAATCCGCGGTGTCGGATCTCCTCGAACAGGCGCCGGGCGATCGTGTGGCCCTCCGCGAAGCGTTGATCGAGGTAGGGCTTGTAGGGGTCGAGGATGCTGGTGCGTCCCGTCCAGCGGCCGACCAGCAGTTCGTCGGGATCCTGCGCGCCGGCCAGTCGGCGGACGGTGCCGCGTGCAAGGCCGAGTCGGCGGGCGACAGCGCGCAGGCTGAATCCGTCCTTCACGAGCGCGTGGACGGCGGCGTGCTGTTCGCGGACCCGGTCGGACAGGCGTCCGGTCCGGCGGGGCTCGGCGCTGACGGGCGGAAGGACAACTGCTCTGGCAGGGCCGGGTGCAGGGGCTGGTTCGGGCAGCAGGGCTCGGTGCTGCAGCACGGTCGTCTCGACCGCGTCGGCGAGGTTCTGCCACAGGTGGAACCGGTCGGCGACGTGGATCGCGTCCGGGGCGCCGAGCCGGGCGGCCTCGGCATAGGAGGCGGAGCGGTCGCGGCAGACGACCTTCACTCCCGGGTGGTCGGCCAGCCAGGACCGGACGGTGGCGACCGTGCGGTCGGGCAGCAGGTCAACCGGGCGGCGGGTCTCGATGTCGACCAGGATCGTGGCGTAGACGTGGCCCTTGCGCAGGGCGAACTCGTCGATGCCCAGCACGCGTGGCACCGTGGGCGCCGGATCCGGCAGGGCGCGTATCAGCCGCAGGAGCGTGGAGCGGCTCACCGGGACCGCGAAGGTCTCGGCCAGGCGGGAGCCGGCCCGGCCGGCAAGGGCAAGGGCGAGCTGCTGGAGCGCGGTCTGCAGGCCCTGGCTCCGCCGTCCGTGACGGAATGTCAGCCCCGGCGCCTGTTCGACGAACGTGGCCCGGGGGCAAGCTCGTTCACGGCAGCGGAAACGGCGGACCCGTAACTCGACCACCACCCGCCGCCCGCCCGCCGCCCTGTCGTCCAACCGTCGCACGTAGCTGCTGTGTACCCGGGTCGAGACAGTTCCGCACGACGGACAACCCGCCTCGTCGGTGGTCGTGGCGGCGTGGACGGTGACGCGGTCGGCGCGGATGGTCAGGGTGTTGACCGCGATGTCGGCGGTTTGGTGGAGCCAGAGGTCTTTGAGGAGATCGTCAGCCACGGCTGTTCATGATTGCGGTTCTGGTGATGCTCTGTGGCTTTGGCACGGAAAGTGATCCAGAACCCACATTGAGCCGTCGCCGACAGCGCAGTCCGGCGGACACGATCCGCCTCACGGGCAGCCGGCAGGCATCAGCGATTTCTTCGACCTGGAGGGGGCGATGTCATCAGCGCCTGTTGTGAACACGTACAGGAAGTCCTTGAGGATGACAATACGGGCCTCGCGGTCCACTTCCCCGAATAAGGATGGAAGCGGCCGGGATTCGAAGACCTTCGGGACTGCCGGGAATGAGAAGAAGGGTTGAGTGGGGAAGGAGTGGCGATGCGAGCTGAACTCCGGTACAGGGAAGATCGAATTGTGGAGCCCGATTATCTTCATTCGGTCGATGAGGTCGGTGTCCTGATCGAGGATCTTCTGACTGGGCCGGTTCACCAAAACCTGGCCCAGATCATTCATCTGGACCGCCCCTCGATGATGCCGGAATGGCCCGATCACGAGTTTCTGATCGGAGTGGACAGGGCGGTCCAGCTCGGAGTGGTCGCCTTCGCCGATGGCGGGGGCAGTGTCATTTCCGCAGGGGGTCCCGAAACCAGGAATGCGCCGGTGTACTATCTTGCCGGACACTGGACCGATTTCTCGGACCGGGTTGAGATTTCGATCGACATCGTTCGAAATGCCGTCGAGGAGTTCCTGGCTTCGGGAGGGAAGCGGCCCACATGTGTCCCGTGGAAAGAGCGGTTCCCTGACGGCTGAAGGCCGTCCCGTAATCCAACAGTGGCCTTCGCCTGGGCTCTGCTCGTGGCGTGCGGTCGGGTTGGGTTGCCCAGCTGGCCAGTGTCGGTGCAGGGGAGGGGGCTTTCGTGGGCGCTCTCCCCGGCTGTGTTTCACGCGGTGAGGTGCTGCTCCGCGTCGGAGCCGGTGGCGGGCTCGGTGGCGGCGCCGTGCTGTTCTTCTTCGGGGCGGCCCTTTGGGGGCAGGAGGAAGGTGATCGCGAGGAAGACCGTCAGCAGGCATGCCTGGACGATCAGGGCGCGGTGGAAGCCGTCGATGAAGTCACCGGTCCTGGCCTGGGCGAAGAACACCGAGCCGAAGACCGCGACACCGATGGAGCCGCCGACTGCCTGGACCGCGGACAGGACACCGGAAGCGGAGCCGATCTCGTCGTCGTCGACCGCGGCCAGGATGAAGCTGAACAGGGCGGCGATCACCATGCCGGCGCCGACGCCCGCCACTGCCACGCCGGGGGCGATGTCCCGGATCGCGAACGAGGCGGCGTCGAGGCGGTCGAGCTCGGCCCACAACAGGGCCGCGCCGGCCAGTTGGACCAGCGGTCCGATCTGTAGCACCCTGCGGCCGATCCTGTCCGCGAGGAACGCGCCGCTGACGGCGCCGCCGATCGCGGTTCCCACCGCGAGGGGCAGGTTGCCCAGGCCCGCTTCACCGGCGGTGAAGTGCCGGCCGATCTGGAGGAAGAGGGTCAGCACGAGCTGGGTGCCGATGAGCCCGCCGAAGAACAGGGCGATGCCGCCGAGTCCGACGGTGAAGGCCGGCTTGCGAAGCAGGCCCGGGGTCACCAGCGGCTCGCGGCCTGCGGCGGCCGTGCGGCGCTGCTGGAGGGCGAAGAGGGCGAAACCGATCGCCGAGGCGGCCATGGACAGCCATGTCCACAGCGGCCAGCCGTCCTCCTGCCCCTGGTTGAGCGGCAACACCAGCAGACCGCAGGAGAGTGCGACCAGGGCGGCGCCGGTCAGGTCGACCCGAACCGCGCGGTCGCCCGGCTGCTTCGGCACGAACTTCGCGGCGACGATCAGTGCCGTGAGCCCGATGGGCAGGTTGACCAGGAACACCGACCGCCAGCCCAGGCCGAAAAAGTCGCCCTCGATGAGGAAGCCGCCCAGGACCGGGCCGATGATGCCGCCCAGGCCGAGTACGGGTCCGAAGACCGCGAAGACCTTGGTCAGCTCGGGGCCGGAGAAGTTCTCCCGCAGCAGACCCAGCCCCTGGGGCAGGAGCATGGCCCCGGCGGTGCCCTGCAGCAGGCGGAAGGCGATCAGCGACTCGATGTTCGGCGCGAGTGCGCACAGCAGCGAGGCCGCGGTGAAGGCCGCCAGGCCGATCAGGAACATCCGGCGCCGTCCGTAGCGGTCGCCGAGCCGGCCGCCGAGCACGAGCCCTGCGCCCAGGGTGAGGGCGTAGCCGCCGATCACCCACTGCAGTCCGACGGAACCGGCACCGAGGGACTTCTCCAGGTCCGGTCCGGCCACGTTGACGATCGAGGCGTCCAGGAGATCCATGACCTCCGCGACGATCACCGCCACCAGGATCAGCCATCGCCACTGGTAGGGCTCGGTCGTCTCGTCGGGGGTGGGGGACGGGGCACGCACGCCAGATACCTCCATGGTGAAGTAATTCCATGATGAAGGTAAATTGGTGGAGGTAGGTTGTCAAAGCGGGCCGCCCACCTGGACGCCCGGCAGGTGAGACGAGGTGGCAATGCCTGTGGAGGAAGCGATGGGCGACGGTGTCGCGGCGCGGCGCGAGCGGCTGATGGAAGGGCTGCGGATCTATGGCGGCCACTACGCCGAGCTCAGCCGGCGCTTCGCCGCCTGGCTGGGCCTGCACTCCACCGACGCGACCGCGGTGCTGGAGATCGCCGCCGCCGAGGAACGCGGGACTCCGCTGTCACCGGCCCGGCTGAGCGAGCGCATCTCCCTGTCCACGGGCGCCACCACCGCACTCCTGAACCGCCTCGAAGCGGCCGGACACATCGTCCGCACCCGCGAGCACTCCGACCGGCGCATCGTCACCCTGCGCAGCGGCCCGCACATCCAGGAGCGGGCGGACGAGTTCTTCGGCCCGCTCGCCCACCGCCTCGACGCCGCGATGTCCCCCTACCCGCCACAACTCCTGCAACAGTTCGAGCAGTTCATCACCGATCTGAACGCCACCATGGACGCCCACCTCGCCGAGCGGAGCCCGGTGGCCCCGTGCCCCCCCGGCTCCCTCGGGGACCGCCGGCGCTAGAGGCCGCCCCGGGTGGGGCGGGCCAGCGCGAGGTTGTGGAGGCGGGCAATGCCGAGCACGGCGTGATGCACACCGGTTCCGCGCAGGCGGCATTCGCGGAGGATATTCCAAGTCCTTCATGCGGAAGAAGGTGTGCTCGACGCGGGCTCGTGCCCATCGGCGGACGACGTTGTCGGCTTCCTGTCGAGGCGTCGGACGTTCCTGGCCCGGGCGCCGGCGGTGCGGCATGAGAGTCCTGTGCCTTGGTAGCCGCCGTCGGCCGGTACCGGGGCGTCGCGGCAGGCCAGATCGACACCGGACTCGGTGAAGGCCCGGCAGTCGTTGCGGTTGACGGGCACAGGAAGGCCGACGGCAACGACGAACCTGCTGTTGGCGTCGATCACCCGTGCAGGCCGCGTGCGGCATCGGCGGAACCGGTTGCGGTGGCCCGTGGAGGTGCCTTGAGAACGGGTAGGAGTCGGGCGCGGTGAGGCCGTGACCACGGTGCTCGTGTCGGTTCACGAGGCTGTCTCTTGTCGGCTCGGCGGACCTGTCAGCCGATCTGCTGCGGCAGTCGGCGGTCCTCGAAGGGGTCGTCGCGGTCGTGGGGCTCGTACGGCTCGAAGTCGGGGCGGTCGATGAGCTCGGCGACCGAGAAGGGGTGCCGGTGGTCGGTGAGGAGCCGGTGGACGAACTCGGCGGTGGAACCGTCGAACCGCGCACAGCTGTCGCCGTCCTCGTTGCGGGCGACGACCGGCCACCGGTTCGGGTCCGCGCCCTCCGTCAGCCAGTAGAACTGGTGGGCCCGGACGGAGTCGGGCCACTGCCGCGACCGCGGCCGGCCCGTCACGGCGGCGAGCCGCCGCACCCAGCGCTCACCCGGCACCTCGGCCCCTTCCTCCGATTCCCCGGCGGGGCAGGAAGGCCGTCGCCGGGTCGATCCGGCGGGCCGTCACCGCGACCAGGTGCGACCCGCTGCCGCCGTTGTCCCGGACGATCCCGCAGCCGATCCACCGCCGCCCACCACCCACCCGCACAACTCGACGAGCCGCCCGGCGAACGGTGCGACCAGCGGCAACCCGCTGCCGTCGTCGAGGGCGGGGTCGACGAAACCACCGGCCGCAAGGACACGCGACGACCCCCAGCGCGGGCGCAACGCCTCGACGAGACGGCGATGGGCGGTGACGAGGTCGCCGTCGGCGGGCAGGCGGGCGACGGCGGAGCCGGGCGGTCCAACAGCGCGTCGATGCGGTGCAGATGGTCGGTGGTGTTGTCCATGACGGCAGTCAACCGCGAGCCGCCGACAGGGCTCCCGGCAGTCCTCGCCCTGGCGATCACAGCCGGCTACCAGCTCGCCGGACTCCTCGGGGAACCGGCGCCGGCCGCGGACAGCTGCGCCGTCGTGGCCGCGTTGACCGACGGTACGGCCGTCGTCGAGCGGCTGGAGCGCGAGGACGGCCGGATCCGGCCGATGCCGCACACCTCGGCGTACGGGCCGATCAACGGCGACACGCGACCGTCCTCGGCAAGGTCGCCGCAGTCCTGCGCAGCCCGTGACGGTCGGCCTCGCCACCAACTCCCGTGCCCGCTTGAGTACGGCTGCTCAGGCGCCGGTCCGAGTCGCACTCCTGGCGTGGTGGCACGAGGTGAGACGGAGGGACCGGAGTGCTCGACAAGAGGTTGCTGAAGGGCTGCCTGGGGACCGTGATGGTTCTCGCCGCCCTGGCGGGGATCGTGTTCGCGCTCTACATCGGCATGTGGATCTACATCGGTCCTGCCGGCTGAACAGCGCAGTGCGCAGCTCGGGTGGTCGACGGCGTTCGGCGGCGGATCCGCTCGGTCAGGTCCGGCTTCCGCCGGCTGCGGCTCTCCGTACGCCGTTGCGGATCCATTGCCGGTTGCCCGCACATGCCAGGGCCGGACCGACGAGCATGGACAGCATCCACAGTGCGACGCTGGCGGGCGAGTAGATGTAGTACTGCCATCGATTCGGCAGCAGCGTCGGCAGGAGAAGGAGCGCGACGAGTGTCGCCCAGGTTGTGAGCACGGTGATCACTGCGCGCGCCGCCACATCCACACCGTTTCCTGGTGCCACGTGTCCCCCTGGCCGAGTTCGGAGCGGATCCTGGAGCGGATCCCGCCCATCAAGTTTGAACGTGTTCAATATAGCAGCGCGGCTGCGGGGTGGGGGGGGGCGTGGGGGGGGGGGACCCCCCCCC
>NZ_JBHXTL010000034.1:26665-64570 GCF_042677365.1 Kitasatospora sp. NPDC127116 | reverse complement strand
TTTCTTGCCCCCCACCCCAATATATTTTTTGTTTTTTTAATATCGTCGGGGGGGGGTGGGGGGGGGGGGCGGGGGGGGCCCCCCCCCCCCCCCCGCAGGGGGTACTGGCCAGGGCGGCGGAATCCGGAGTGCCGAGCAGCCGGGCCGCCCCGTACGGCCGGTCGGCACGGCAGGCTCAGCGGAAGTCGTCGGCGTGGTCGACGGCCCACTGGGCGTAGGTGTGTGCCGGAGCGCCGGTGATCTTCTCGGTGATGACGGACGTCGTGGCCACGATGCCGTCGGCGGCGGCCCACTGACTCACGATCGCCTCGGCCACGACCGGATGCATGGTTCTGGCGACTTCCGTGCGGGCCTGCTCGTCGGAGATGTGCTCGATCCGGATGTGACGGCCGATGGCCTCGCCGATGTGCTCGACCTGGCGTCGCAGGGTCAGGGACTCTGCCCCGTAGATGGTGTAGGCCTGGTGCGAGTGGCCCGGTTCGGTCAGGGCGGTCACCGCCAGCGCCGCGATGTCCTTCTCGTGCACCGGTGCCGACTGCGCGAGCGGACGGGGAAGGCGGACGACGTTGTCGGTGCGGATCGATTCGGCCCACCAGGTGCGGGTGTTGGTCGCGAACGTCCCCGGCCTGAGGAACGTCCAGTCCATGCCGGACCGTTGGACGGCCTGCTCGATCGTGCGGTTCAGGCGGGTGACCGGGTGGTCGGCGTCGGGGTCCAGGGAGACCGACACCGACGAGAGCAGGACCACCTGCCGGATCCCCGCGGCTGCGGCCGCTGCGGCGACCTCCTCGATGTCGTAGGGCTTCCGGGGGTCGAGCATTCCGTACAGGAACACCTTGTCGGCGCCGTCGAGCGCTGCGGGGAGCGTCTCGGGACGCTCAAGGTCGGCGACGACTGCTTCGCACCCGGGCGTGCAGCGCGTGGCCGGGGTCCTGCTGACCGCTCTGACCTGCTCGCCGGCGGCCAGCAGGCCGTCGGCCACATGACGACCGACGTTGCCGCGGGCGCCGAAGACGACTGCCACCATGATGGAACCTCCTGCTTGTTGTGGACATGAATTGCCGCATCGACGGGGGTGCTGCGGGATGTGTCGCTGCCTCGCGGGTGGCGGACCGGCGCCGGCGGGCCCGGTCGTCGGTGCCGGTACGGGGGAACGGGTCGGGAGCCGGAGCGCGCCGACCGCGGGATGCGCGGATGCGCGGATGCGAGATGTCGCTGCGGCGGGACGGTCGGTCGCCGGTCAGGGCTGGATGTTCTCCAGGTCCTCCAGGAGGCCGGGGTGGTTCGGCTCCCAGCCGAGCGCCTGCCGGGTGCGGGTGCTGGACGAGGGCTGGTCGGCCCTGAAGATCGGGCCGAGCGGGCCGTAGGTCTCCTCCGGCACCGACTCGACCGGCAGGCCCAGCCGTCGGCCGATGACGGCCGCGATGTCCCGTACCCGGTCCCCCTCGTCGGCCACCGCGTGCCAGGCGGTACCGGCCGGCGCCTGCTCCAGGGCGAGCCGGAAGAGAACGGCCGCGTCGAGCGCGTGGACCGCGGGCCAGCGCTGGGTGCCGTCGCCGGGGTATCCGGAGGTCCCGCTTCGGCGTGCGATGTCGGTCAGTAGGCCGGCGAACCCGCCCGTGCCCTCGTTGTGAACCGTCCGCGGCAGGCGTACGGACGTGCTGCGGACCCCGCGCGAGGCCAGGCCCAGGATCGCCGTGACCGTGCGACCGCGGCCGCCGACCGGCCCGTCGGTCGGTACCGGGTCGGCCTCGGTGGAGGTACGGCCCGGCGCCCAGGGCGTTCCCGAGACGGTGACCAGGGGGCGGTCGCTGCCGACGAGTTCCTCGCCGAGGGCGGTGAGGCCGGCGGTCTCCTCGGCGACGTTCCGGGCGAGGGCCTCGGGGCTGCTGAAGTCGTTGCCGAAGGCCAGGTGGATCACCCCGTCGGCCCGGGCGGCACCCGAACGCAGGACGTCCAGGTCGGCGAGGCCTCCCCGCAGCGGTTCGGCGCCGGCTGCCTCGGCGGCCCGTGCGGAGGCGTCGGAGCGGGCGAGTGCGAGGACGGTGTGGCCGTTGCCGAGGAGTTCGGCGACGACGGCGGAACCGATCAGGCCGGTGCCGCCGGTGACGAAGACGCGCATGGAACCCTCCCAGAAGTGATGGGACTCTTGTCCCATCACCGTAGCAGAGTGATGGGACAAGAGTCCCATCACGTATGCTGAACCCCATGGGTCGATGGGAACCAGGTGCGCGTGAACGCCTCGTCGTGGCCGCGGTCGACCTGTTCACGGAGCAGGGGTACGACGCCACCACGGTCGCGCAGATCGCCGAGCGTGCCGGGGTCACCAAGAGCACCTTCTTCCGGCACTTCCCCGACAAGCGTGAACTGCTGGTCGCCGGGCAGGAGACGCTCAGCCGGCTGCTGGCCGAGGGGATCGCCGACGCGCCCGGTGACGCCAGCCCGCTCGAGGCGGTCGCCGCCGGTCTCGAACGCGCCTCGACCGCGATGGGCCCCGGGAGCCGCGAGCTCGCCCCCCGCCTGAAGGCCGCCGTCGCCGCCAGCGCCGAGCTGCAGGAGCGCGACGCCCTCAAGACCGTCAGCCTCGCGGCCGCGATGACAACCGCCCTGGTCGCCCGCGGCGTGCCCGATCCGACCGCGGCCCTCGCGGGCGAGCTGGGCGTCCTCGCCTTCAAGCGGGGGTACGCCGAATGGGCCGAGGACGACCGCGGCGCCGAGGGCGAGCTCGCCGGGTACACCCTCGCGGCCCTGGACGAACTGCGCGCGGCGAGCGCATCGCTGGGCTGACCGGACGAGCACCGCCCAGCGCCGGTGCGGTGGACGAGAAGCAGACCTCACAGCTCTTCGAGCCCGCCGGCCCGATCCTGGTCGTGGGCCGCCGCATCCAGGCGAAGCTCTTGCGGGCTCCCTTGAGCGGATGGTGGAAGCGGGGCCGGTGGATCATCCTGCACTTCTGGCAGGGCTTGTAGCAGCACGGCGCGGCCACCGGGATCCGACGGCGGGAGCGTCCCCGGGCACGGACGAGGGGTGCGTGCCCGCGCCGGCCCCAGGTGCGGGCGTTCGGCGGCGTCACCGAGGTGCTCTCGCCTGCCTCGAACAGGGCGGCGGCCTCGAACCGCACCTGTTCGGGGATCACTACCTGTCCTGTCACTGCCCGGCAGCCGAACGAAAACCCCAGTGGCTGACGGTTTCAAAATGATCTGCGGCTGCGGTTGCGGCCAAGGAAGATCATGATGTGAGAGCACACTGATCCTCGCAAGCGAATCGAGCCCGCATCGATGGCAAGGCCCCCTGGCGCGTTTCAGTCGATCACGTTCGCGGCCTGGCGTGATCGTCCTCCTGGGCAGGACCGTGCCTCCACGCGGTACTACGTCACGCTGGCGGAACTCCTTGTGCGCCTCGGGAGCTTCGGACTCGGTCTCACTTGGAGGGTGCGGATCGACGATGCTCGACTGGTCACCAGGTTTGCCGAGATCGAGAAGGCTTCCTCCGGTGCCGGGATCGGCACCCTTGAGCTACTGGCCCTGGTCGCGCCGGACCTTCAGTTCGTTGACGCGGACTTCGTGGGGTATGCGGGCGATGAGCTGAGGGTGGTGCTGCGGGAGTTCGACAGCACGAGCTGGGACCTCTGCACCGCGGATGGCTCGGTGGTCCGGGAGATCCGCCAGCACTACCCGGACGCGGTGCCGACTCCTGAGGATGTTCTCCAGGAGATCTCCTGGACGAACAACCGGCGCGAGATGTGATCCAACGTTCCTGCTGATCGATTCTGGGTGAGCCGACCTGTGGGCCTTGCGCTCGGCAATCCTGGCCTGCGGGGCTGCCGACCTTGCTCAGCTGGCGTTCTGCCACTTCAGCCGCCTGAACGAACTGCTGAGGATTCGCCTCGCCGCCGAGGCCGCCAGCGCGAACGCCTCTACCCCACCCCCGACCGGCAGAACAGACCCTCACGGCTTCATCAGTGGCTCCACCCGAGTACGCGGTTGGCACCCTTCGTGGTTGGTAGCCTCCCGGGATGACCGCGACATTCGACGAAGCCGTCCGCGCTCGGTTGCAGGCACCCAACATCTGGTACGTCGGCACCGTGTTCGCCGACGGGGCACCGCAGGTCAGCCCGATGTGGGTGGATCTGGAGGGAGAGGGGGAACTGACGTTCAACACCTCGGTGGGGCGGGTGAAGGAGGAGAACCTGCGTCGCGACCCGCGGGTCTATCTCTCGCACGCGGACGCCACCGACCCCTTCGACCGCGTGCAGATCAGCGGTGTGGTGGCCCGCTTCATCGAGGGCGAGGAGGCGCACGAGCGGATGGACCGGCTGGCCCGCAAGTACCTTGGCGTGGAGCGCTACGAGTGGACCATGCCGGGTGAGCAACGGGTCGCGGTGATCGTGCGCCCGGTCAAGGTGCGGCACATTGTCGGGGTGGAGCGGTTCCGACCGGGCGGCCCCGTCCCCGCCCCCGAGTAGTGCACCTGCCGGGTGCCGCTGACAGGATGCGCGGCCCCCGGCCCGTCCAGCAGCTGCGCCGCTCACAGCCGGACACCGAGGGCGCCGACCACCATCGGGGGGCCGGCGCCCGGACTCCGCCGTCTCGGTGGGTGTGCGGTGGGTGTGCGGTGGGTGTGCGGTGGGTGTGTGCGGTGGGAACCGCCCGTCGGAGCTCGTGCCAGCTGATTCCCTCCTCCATGAGCGCCTGGCCGAGGCGGGCGAAGGCAGAGCGGTGACGGTCGAGGCCTACCGCGTCGTTGCGAGCCTGGTCATAGAGGAGTCCCACCGATATCGAAAGTCCCATGGGCCGGGGTCCAGGAACGACCTCTGACGGTGACGGGTCCGCCGCCGCGCCGACAGCCGGGCCGTCCGGGAGAAATTCAGCCCCGCCGACGAGCCCGGCCACCGGCGTGACGAGGACGTGACTCGCCTCTCAGCGGTCGTGCGGCACCACATCAACATGCTCGGCCGGCACTCCTTCCACCTCCCTGCCCCGCCCGGCGGCCTGCGACCACCGCGTGATCCGACCACCACGTGATCCGGCCGCCGCCGAGGCGTGAAGCCGCAGGCACCGGCGCGGGGCCCGGACGCTGTGCTCCGCGCTACCGGACCCCGCGGTCGGGGGCTGGGGTGCGCGGTCGTAGGCGCTCTCCCTGCGGCCCGAACATGATCAGGTATTCGACCGGTCCGCCGGGTCCGGCGTTCGCGACTCCGTGGGCGGTGCGGGTGTCGAACTCGGCCACGTCCCCGGCGCTCAGGACGAGGTCCTGCTCGCCGAGCGCCAGCCACAGCCGCCCGTACAGGACGCACAGCCATTCGTACCCGTCGTGGGAGACCTGCCGCGGCCGCGCCGGCGGCGCGTCGACGGCGGGCAGGACGTGCTTGTGGGCGTGCAGGCCCCCGACGTACCGGGTCAGCGGTAGCACCGTCTTGTCGTTGCCGGAACGCTGCGGCACCGGGGTGCGCGGTCCGGACGCCGCCGAGGCGGGTGCGGTGCCGGCCAGCTCGTCGAGGGAGACGTCGTACGCCTTCGCGAGCTGCAGCAGTACCTCCAGGGTCGGCTTGCGCCGGCCGGTCTCGATCCGCGACAGCGTGCTCAGCGAGATGCCGGTCGCGCGGCTGACGCCGGTGAGTGTGGCGCCGTGCTGCTCACGCGCGGTCCGCAGCCGGGGGCCCATGGCCGCCAGCGTGTCGGCTGTGCTGTCGTCCGTCACCGTCACCGTCGCCCCGCTCCCTGCGGCCGTGCCGCCTCCACCGTCCTGTCCTGCCAGTTTGCCACGATGGCAAGGGTGTTCGCGTCGTGCGGCCGCCGCGCCGCATGATCGGTGGGTAACCGCGGCCGCCCGTGAACCGAGGAGAAGCGATGCACCAGCCCGCACCGTCCGCCGACCTGCGCCACCGCACCATCGAGGCGCCCGCCGGGCGCCTGCACCTGGTCGAGCAGGGCACCGGACCGCTGGTCCTGCTCGTTCACGGCTTCCCCGAGTCCTGGTACTCCTGGCGCCGCCAACTCCCGGCCCTCGCGGCGGCGGGATACCGGGCCGTGGCGCTCGACGTGCGCGGCTACGGCCGCTCCTCCAAGCCGGCCGCGACGGACGCCTACCGGATGCTCGACCTCGTGGAGGACAACGTCGCCCTGGTACGCGCCCTGGGCGAGGAGACGGCGGTGGTCGTCGGGCACGACTGGGGCTCCAGCATCGCGGCGGCCTCCGCCCTGCTCCACCCCGAGGTCTTCCGCGCCGTCGCACTGCTGAGCGTCCCCTACGCGCCGCCCGGCGGCCCCCGCCCCACCGACGTCTTCGCGCAGATGGGCGGCGACCAGGAGTTCTACGTCTCGTACTTCCAGGAGCCCGGCCGGGCCGAAGCAGAGATGGAGCCCGACCTCCGGGGCTGGCTCGCGGGCTTCTACGCGGCCATGTCCGCCGACACCATGCCCGCCCAGGGCGAGCCCGACCCGCACTTCGTGACCCGCACCGGCGGCCGGCTGCGCGACCGCTTCCCCGGCGGCAAGCTGCCCGCCTGGCTGACCGAGGACGACCTCGACGTGTACGCCGGGGAGTTCGAGCGCACCGGCATGACCGGGGCCCTCAACCGCTACCGCAACATGGACCGCGACTGGGAGGACCTCGCCCAGTACGGCGGAGCCCCGATCACGCAGCCGTCCCTGTTCATCGGCGGCGCCCTGGACGCTTCCACGACCTGGATGGCCGACGCCATCGACGCCTACCCGGCCACCCTCCCCGCCCTGGCCTCCACCCACATCCTGGACGGCTGCGGGCACTGGATCCAGCAGGAGCGTCCCGAGGAGGTCAACCGCCTGCTGACCGCCTGGCTCGCCTCCCTCCAGAGCTGAACCGGCGGGTGTGCCGGCCGGCCTCCGCCGCAAGGGCTTGCCACTGTTCGTCATGGTCACCCCCGCCACACCGGACGTGTCGACGTGCCGGGCCGGCTCACCAGGCTTCATGCAGTGGGATGGTTTCGGACCGGCGCCTGTGACCGGTGGCCGACTCCGTGGAACGACCTGTGCAGGACGCGGCGCACCTCCGCCCCCGAACACCAGCGGGTCCGCCGGCCGGCCGCGGCGCGGGGTCGCCGGGTGAGCGCACGTGCCGGCCGGCGCAAGGGCGCCTCCTCTCGTCCGTCGGATCACAGGCCACGGCATCAGGCCGTCGGCGCGCACAGGAGGAACCACCATGCCCAGAACGAAGACAACCCTGACCGGCGCGGCCATCGCCGTCGTCGCCGCTCTGACAGCCCTGAGTACCGGCCCGGCGCACAGCGCAACGGGCCGGGCCGGCGACAAGGGGACCACCCCGGCAGTCTCGGTGACCAACGGCAGCCCCACCCCGGACGGGACCGCACCCGCCAAGGTCACCGGGCCACCCGCCGATCAAGTGCTGAGCGACGCGCAGCCGGACATCCTCTGGTACAACACCAGCCTCGACCAGCTCCAGATCTGGTACATGGACGACACCCGCGTCACCGGCCGGCAGACCGTGGTCGGCCCGGACGGCAGCCCCATTGGGGCCCCGGCACCCTGGCAGGTCGCCGGCGCGGCAGACTTCGACCACAACGGAACCGCGGACGTCATCACGCACCTCAGCGACACCGGTGAGACCGTGATCAGATGCTTGGACAGCAACGGTCGCAACCTCACCAGCCGGATCGTGCGCGACGAGAACGGCAACGCCGCGCACGCCGGAACACCCTGGCAGATCGCCGGCGTCGCAAACTTCAACCGGAGCGACTCATACCCGGACATCCTCTGGCACAACACCAGCACCAACGAGACCCAGATCTGGTTCATGAACGACATGAGCATCATCGGCCGAGCTGATGTGCTGGAGGAGAACGGCAGCCCCACCCACGTCGGAGCACCCTGGCAGATCGCCGGCGTGTCAGGCCTCAACCCGTACGGCGGCCCGGACATCCTCTGGCACAACACCAACACCAACGAGTCCCAGATCTGGTCCATGGACTACGCCCACCGCATCGCCCGACGGCAGAGCGTGCTGGAGGAGAACGGCAGCCCCACCCACGTCGGAGCGCCCTGGCAGATCGCCGGCACCGCAGACTTCGACAGCGACGGAAGCCCGGACATCCTCTGGCACAACACCAGCACCGATGAGACCCAGATCTGGCACATGGCCGGCAACAGCATCATCGGCCGAGCCGATGTGCTGGAGGAGAACGGCAGCCCCACCCACGTCGGAGCACCCTGGCAGATCGCCGGCATCGGATACTTCTAGCCCCGATCCTCGACGACGGGTCGTCAGGATGGGCGCAGGTCTCGCACCGGCGTGTGGGACCTGTGCCGAGTGGACGGGGGCGGTTACGTGGCACCTGCCGAGGAGCCCCGACCCTCCGCCCCCAGGCGGCGCCGGATCTACGGACCATCCACGGCTGCCGCCGCCACGGCCATCCAACCCCCTCCTCACAGCGCCGATCCGCCTGTTCCATTTCTGACCTCGGCAAGCACCGCTAGGACCTTGGAACACAGGCACTCACCTTGTCGTTTAACGTCCAGCTTCGAACAGGAAGGCCTGACGATCACCGGTCTGTGCGGCCTGCTGGGGAAGCGACGGCCTCGCGTTTGCCCCCGCGGCGCGAGGGCAGGGCCTCGACAGTGATGTCGGTCCGCTCGGGCATGATCTACTCCGATCCGACTCAGCGGTGGGGTGGTGTGAGGTGGGCGAGTGGCGAACTGATCCGACGTTCGCGATGTGCCGAGCGTTGGCGGGCGGGGCTGACCTGTCCTCATTCGTTGGCGGACCGTTCGATGTGCGTGCGGTAGTGGCCGCCATGCGGTCCGAGGTCAAGGACGGATTCCGGCTCGACGAAGTTCCCTGGGAGAACTTCCCGCAGGGGGATCACGTCAGGGAGGCCATCGACCTGCTCCGTACCGGCAGTTCATCCGTTCGCGCCGGAACGGGTGTTGTGGGCGGTATCTGTGCCAACGACATGCGGGCCGCCGCTGCGCTCGCCGTGCCTTTCCTGATCCGGATCGCCGCGGACACCTGCCACCCGTACCGTGCCGACGCGCTCGCGGAAGTCTCCTCCCCGGCCCGTGCCCGCTACTTCGGCGTCGCCTCCCGTGGCGAACTGCTGCTCCACCGTGCCGCAACCCAGTACGAGGACCTCTACGACGGCTACGGTGTCGAGGTGACCGGCTACCCGGCGGGCTGGTCGGTTGCCGCCACCCGGGTCGCGATCACTGCCGACGCCACCCTCCTGAAGCCTCTTCTGCACGATCCCGAGCCTGCGATCCGGATCCGCGCCGCCTACGCCCTGGCCGCCGCTACCGACCTCGACCGCACGATGCGTGCCGCCTTCCGCGCCCGGCTCGACGCCGAGCAGGACCCGATTGTCCGCGCCGCCCTGGTCTTCGCCACAGCTGAAGGCACCCGTGCCCACCCCCATCCGCCGACCACCGTGTGGCTGGGAGAACGCTGGCGGGACCGGGCGCAAGCTCCCGAGGACCGGCTGGCCGCCGCGATCGGCTGGCTCTGCCTGACGGACGAACCCGTCCCCGACGACCTTCGCGCCGCCGTCGACGACCTCTCCACCGACGAGCGTGCCCGCGCCATGGACGGCCTGCCCTGGATGGCCGCCGCCGGCGGCTCGAACGAGACGGGACTGCGGCGCTGCGTCCGAGAAATGCTCCATCCCGAACAGTCTGATCCGACGGAGCACGACGACCCATGGGCCCCGCGATCCTGACGGCCGGGATGTCTTCACCCGCCTCGTGCTGCGCCTGCTGGCGACGGGCATCGCACCCGGCAGCTTCTACGCCGGGGGCACCGGCGACGGGCGCGGACACTTCGACGCACTCCCGGTGGACTTCACCGCGCGGGCCGTCACCGTGCTCGGTGACGGCGCACGGGAGGGCTACTGGACCTACAACGTGGTCAACCCGCACGAGGACGGCATCTCGCTCGACACGGGCATCGGCTGGCTGATCGCAGCCGGGCATCCCCTGACACGCGTCCACGGCCACACCGAGTGGACCGAGCGCTTCGAGACCGCCCTGCGCGGCCTGCCCGACCGCCGCAGGCAGCACTCGCTGCTCCCACTGCTGCACGCCTTCGCCGAGCCGGCACCGCCACTCGCCGGATCCGCCCTGTCGACGGACCGGTTCCGTGCGGCGGTCCGGGCCGCAGCCCTCGACGAGGAGAGCGACATCCCGTCTGTCACCGGACCTGATTACCAAGTACATGGCCGACCTCCGGGCGCACCGCCTGGTATGACACCACCCCCGGCCGACGCGGCGCACGCGAGCTGTCCGCCGTCGGCACCCTCACCACCGTTCGGGTAGCGCCTCGCCGTGGTGGAGGGGATGGTGGCCAACGGATGCTCCTGCGCGGGGTCCTCGGTGATCGCCAGCAGGACCGTGAACCAGTCGTGGACGGTGGCGCCGTCCCGGACCGCCTCGATCGCCACGACACGGCCGGGGCAGCCGCGGCACGAAACGCCAGGGACTCCAGGCCGAGGGGGCTGTCCGGGCTTCGGGCGATCCGGTCGCCGTGGTGGGTGTAGCGGTCGATCTGCAATGCACGGTGTGAAGCGGCGGGGACTGGAATCGGAGCGTCAGCCACCGGGCCAGTCCCGACCCTGCTCAGGCGTTCCGGACGGCGAAGTTCCCGAGGGGGCTCTCCAAGCGGTCGTAGGCCCGGAGGGCCGAGGGGCGGACCGCGGCGGCGATCGCCGCCTGCTCCTCGCCGGCCAGGGTGCGGCGGAACACCTCGGCGAACACCGCACGGTCCACGGCGGCGAGCAGTGCGGCGGCGACCCGGCACTCGAAGCCGACGGGTCTCTCGTGCACCGCCTCGGCCAGTGCCTCGGCGAGTGCCGTCTCGCTCTGCTCGTGCAGCTCGCGCAGCCGGGCGCCCAGGGCGGGGCTGTCGAAGACGGTGCGGGCGAACTCCGGGCCGGAGAAGCCGAGTCGGGCGTCGTGCCGGTCGAGCCCGGCGAGGCCGTCGCGGCGCAGCGCGGCGAGCGCGGACTCGCCCGGTGCGCGCTCGGAGACCGTTGCGGCGAGCCGGACGACGAGCTCCTCGTGCAGGTCGAAGAAGAGGTCCTCCTTGCGCGGGAAGTGGTTGGTGACGGTCATCTTGGCGACGCCCGCGGCGGCCGCGACCTCGGCGATGGTCGTGCGGTCGAAGCCCCGCTCGATGAAGAGCCTGGTCGCGGCGTGCGAGATCGCCTCACGGGTGCGGCGCTTGTTGAGCTCGCGCAGGTTCGGAGTCGTCCCGGTCTCGGTCATGCCGGGAGCCTAGCGCAGGAGTCTGGGTCGAGTACAGAAATTAGATTTGACCTAATCGATGGGTCCGTCCTAAGTTCTTCCCGGGGCGGCCGGAGAGGCTGCCCGGGTGGGCGTCCGAGAGTGTGCCGGGTGAGCGTCGAAGTGGCGGCACGCGGGTTCGGGGGCGACTCGCCCAAGGGCGACCAGGGGAGGGCGCATGACCGCATCCGTTGCTGCGAAGGGCCGGCCGGGAGGAGTCCGGGAGGGGGAGCCGGAGCCGATTCCGCCGGGCCTGTGGAAGATGGGCGGGGTGCTCGCGCTGGGGCCGGTGCTCGCGCTGCTGGACAGCACGATCGTCAACGTCGGCATCGACTCCGTCGGGCGCGATCTGCACGGCTCGATCGCGGAGATGCAGTGGGTGGCCACGGGGTACCTGCTGGCGATCTCGCTGACCATGCCGCTCTCGGGTTGGGCCGCCGGCCGCTTCGGGGGGCGGCGGGCGTGGCTGGCCTCGGTCGTCCTGTTCGTGCTCGGATCGGCGCTGTGCGGCCTGGCCTGGTCGACGGGCAGTCTGATCGCCTTCCGGGTGCTGCAGGGGATCGGGGGCGGGATGATTCAACCGCTCGGCCAGGCGATCATCATACAAGCGGCCGGGCCGTCCAGGGTCGGGCGGGTGATGGGCACGCTGATGCTTCCGATCAGCCTGGCCCCGGTCCTGGGGCCGATCCTCGGCGGGCTGGTGCTGGAGCACTTCGACTGGCGCTGGATGTTCCTGCTGAACGTGCCGGTCGGGCTGGTGATCCTGCTGCTCGCCGCCCGCTGGCTGCCGTCCGACGAGACGTCGGACGCACCGAAGCCCCGGCTGGACGTGACCGGTCTGGTGCTGCTCTCGCCCGGCCTGACCGGGCTGGTCTACGGGCTCGCGACGATCGGTGACGGCGCAACGGCCGGCTGGGTCGCTCTGGCGGCGGGCGCGGTGCTGGTGGCGGCCTACGGCTGGTACGCGCTGCGGGTGGGGCGCGGGGGCGTCCGGACGCCGCTGATCGACCTGCGGCTGTTCGCCCGGCGCGGCTTCAGCGTGGCGACGGCGAACAGCTTCCTGCAGGGCGCCGCGCTCTACAGCTCGATGTTCCTGGTGCCGCTCTACTACCAGCAGGTGAAGCACGCCGGCGCGGTGGAGGCCGGTCTGCTGCTGGCACCGCAGGCCCTCGGCACGGCGGTCACCGCCATGCTGGCCGCCCGGATGACCGACCGCATCGCGCCGCGTCCGCTGATCATGATCGGCATCGGCTGCTCCCTGGTCGGCACGATCGCGTTCACCCAGCTGGGCAGTGGCTCCGAACCGGCCGCCTGGCTGATCGCCGGCTCGCTGGCACTGCGCGGCGCGGGCATGGGGATGATCGCGATCCCCGGCCTGGCAGTGGTGTACGGGAGCGTCGAGAAGGACCAGGTGCCGGCGGCGGCGGGTGCGGTCAACGTGCTGAACCGGGTGGGCGGGGCGCTCGGCACGGCGGTGCTGACGCTGGCGCTCCAGCAGGCGCAGGACGGGCACCCGGGCCGGCCGGGTGCGGCCTTCGGCGAGACCTTCTGGTGGGTGCTGGCCCTGTCCGCGCTCGCCATCGCTCCGGCGCTGCTCTACCCGAACACCCGCCGATCCGGCTGACCACCGGCCGGTTCCCGACCACCCAGACCTGGAGGCACCCGTGTCCATCCGCCACCCCGACGGCCTTCGCCTGCTCAGCGTCCACGCGCACCCCGACGACGAGTCCAGCAAGGGTGCGGCCACCCTCGCCCGGTACGCGGCCGAGGGCGTGGACGTCCTGGTCGCCACCTGCACCGGCGGCGAGCGCGGCTCGGTGCTCAACCCGGCCATGGACCGGCCCGAGGTCCGGGCCGACATCGCCCGCGTCCGGCGCGAGGAGATGGCGGCCGCCCGGGAGATCCTCGGTGTGCGCCAGCGGTTCCTCGGCTTCGTCGACTCCGGGATGCCCGGCCCGGACGAGCCCCTTCCCGAGGGCTGCTTCGCCGCCCGGCCGGTGGAGCTCGCGGCGGCGCCGCTGGTCGCACTGATCCGGGAGTTCCGCCCGCAGGTGGTGATCACCTACGACGAGACCGGCGGCTACCCGCACCCGGACCACGTGATGACCCACCGGGTCACGGTGGCGGCCGTCGAAGCCGCCGCCGACCCGGAGCACGATCCCGGGCCGGGCGAGCCCTGGCAGGTGTCCAAGCTCTACTACCACCTGGCGCTCTCCCGGGCCTGGTTCCGGGCCCTGCACGAGGCCATGACGGAACGGGGCGTCCCCTCGGGGATGGGCGAGCTGCTCGCCGGCTGGCCCGACACCCCGCCGGCCCTGGCCACCACCACCCGGGTGGCGTGCGCCGAGCAGTTCGCCGTACGGGACGCGGCGATGCTGGCGCACGCCACCCAGGTCCAGCCGGGCGTGGCCTTCATGGCCCACCCGCGGGACATCGAGCGCGAGGTCTGGCCGAGCGAGGACTACCACCTGGCCCGGAGCCTGGTGCCGGTGGTGGGTGCGGCGGCCGGGGACGGCGTGATCGAGACCGACCTGTTCGCCGGGCTACGGGCGGAGGCGCGGGTGGGGGTGGGGGCGGGATGAGTCGGACGGCGGGCGCGGCGGCGCGGGCGTTCGCGGCGTCACCGGGTGGCGCGGTGACCGCCGTCCGCTCGGCAGCGGTGGTCCGCTCGGCAGCGGCCCTCCGCTCAGCACTGGCCGTCGGCGAGCACGTAGTAGCCCGGTCCGGTCTGCTTCAGAGTGTGGGTGACGAAGGTGTTCCAGAGCCCCATGCTCTGGCCCGAACCGAGCGCGTAGGTCTGGCCGCCGGTCTGGGTCGCACGGCCGGCCGAGACGTGCGCGTAGTTGCTGGCGGTGAAGCACTGGGGGGTGCCCCCGCCCGGAGTGGTCGCCGTCACCGCCGCCGACCGGGGGCCGGCGGCGCCCGACCCGTCGACCGCCGCCACGGTGTAGCGGTACGTGGTGCCGGCCGCGAGCCCGGTGTCGGTGAAGGCCGTGCCGGTCGTGCTGCCCACCTGGGTGTCATCGCGGAAGACCTGGTACGAGGAGGCGCCGCTGACGGACTGCCAGCCGAGGGCGACCGACCCGGCGGTCGCGGTCGCGGTCAGCCCGGTCGGGGCGGGCAGCCCGGGGTCGGTGGGGCCGGAGCCACCGTCCAGCCCCCAGAACTGCGCGGTGTAGTAGCCGGAGCAGATCGTGTCGAGGAAGTAGGCGCCGGTCGTCCCGCACTGGTCGGCCCCGGAGCCCGGGTCGACGGCCAGGCCGTGGCCCATCCCGCTGATCGTGAACACGGCCACCGCGGGCCTTCCGTTCGCATCGGCGTAGACCTCCTGGGTGGTGCCGCCGGGCAGGCTCCGGGTGCCGGTCGGCTGACGGCCGAGGCCCTGGACGTTCGTCCACTGGTCCCGCAGCTCGGCCGCGTTCACCGGCCTGACCACGGTGTCGGCGGTGCCCTGCCAGATCGCCACCCTGGGCCACGGCCCGGTGTAACCCGGGTACGCGGCCCGGACCTTGTCGCCCCACTGGGCCGGAGTGAGCCCCTGGTCGGAGTTCTGGCAGCCGGAGGCGGCGGCCTGGGTGGCGGCGCAGTGCGCGGGCAGCCCGGAGTCGATCGCCCCGCCGGCGAACACGTCGGGGTAGTCCGCCAACAGGTCGGCGGCCATCCCGCCGCCCGCCGAGAGCCCGGTGACGAACACCCGGTGGGCGTCCGAGCCGTACAGGGACTCGGCCTTGGCGACCATCTCGACCACCGACCTGGCCTCGCCGACGCCCCGGGCGGCCCGGCTCGCGTCGAACCAGCTGAAGCAGGAGAGGCTGTTGTTGACACTGCTGGTCTGCGGGAACACCACCGCGAAGCCGTACTGGTCGGCGAACTTGGTCCAGCCCGAGTTGCGGTAGTAGTCGGTGGCGCTCTGGACGCAGCCGTGCAGCGCGACCACCAGGGGAGCGCCGCCGGGCAAGCCGGCGGGGGTGTAGGTGTACATCGCGAGGTTGCCCGGGTTGGTGCCGAACCCGGTGACCTGCTGGAAGCTGCCGCTGGCGGCCGCCGCCACGGAGGATGCGGCGGAGGCCGTGACGGGGGAAACCGTGGTGGCGGAGGGTGCGGCGGGGGAGGCGACGGCTGCGGAGGGCGCGGCGGCGCCGAGCGCGAGAGCGACGGTGGTGAGCAGCGCCGCGGCGGTGGGGCGCAGTGGCATGGGGACTCCAACGTGGGGGAGGAGTGGGGGCCGGTCCCGTGCAGCGTGGCGCGCCCGCAGGCCCGGTGCCATGTGACGGTCATCCGGGGTCCACCGCCCGGGCATGGCGCAGGCCGCCATGGTCCTACTCCCGCGCCCCGCGCCGTGGTGGGGGTCCCGGGGCGGCTCACAGGGCCGCGAGCACTCCGCAGAGGGCGATGAAGCCGCAGATCCCGAAGTTGACCAGCTTGTGGGACAGGAAGATCGCGGCGAACTCGCGGATGGTGGCGCTCGGCCAGTAGTACCGGGCGGTGGGAGAGCCGAAGACGTGGCCGTTGACGCCGGTCTGGCGGGCGAGCAGTGCCGCCCGGAAGGCGTGGAAGTTGTTGGTGACCACGACGCAGCGGTAGTCGGGCTTGGCCTGCTCCATGATGGCCTTGCTGAACAGCAGGTTCTCCTCGGTGGTGCGCGAGCGGTCCTCCCGCTCGATGTGCTCCTCGGGGAAGCCGCGTTCGACCAGGTAGTCGGCCATCGCGTGGGACTCCGGCAGCTTCTCGTCCGGCCCCTGGCCGCCCGAGGTGATGAGCACCGGCGGGTTTCCGCGGGCGGCCTGCTTCTCGTACACCTCGCGGCCCCGGTTCAGTCGGCTGGCGAGCAGTGGCGGGACGCGCTCGCCGCCGATCAGTCCGGAGCCGAGCACGATCACGAAGTCCACGTCCCGGCGCGGCCGGTGGCGGCTGTACAGGAAGGCGTAGCCGACGAAGCAGGTGAACAGGAAGGAGATGTAGCCGACCACGAGCACCGCGGTGCCCGCGAGCGCGGCCAGCGGCCGCGAGTGGACGATGAGGGCGGCGACCAGCAGTCCGATGACGCCGAGGATGCCCAGCCCGGCGAGCAGTGACAGCAGGTTGGCCGGCCGTCTGCCCTCCTTGCGGATCATGGTCAGGCCGTTGGCGAGCAGGAACCAGACCAGGGCCGCCGTGCCGAGGGCCGGGAGGAGGACGATGACCGCCGCCGCGAGTGTGATCACCATGCTGGGCGCCTTGCGGAGCTCGGCGAGCAGGGCGAGGGACAGGAGGGAGACGGCGATGCCGAGCAGGACGGCGTTGCTGAACTGGCGACGGTCGCGTACTACCCCGATTCCGAACAACAGGAAGAACAGGGCGGCTGGGGCATAGGCGATCATGCGTCGTATCGTAGGGGAATCCCACCTGTACGAACCGGCCGGGCGTTCGGAGGAACCGAGGGCCCCGGTGAGCGCCCGGCGGGTGCCCCGGACGCCCGGCCGGGGTTCAGGCGAAGCGCTCGATCGCGGTCAGGATCGCGTCCCGCATCCGCGGGCTGCCGGTGTGTCCGGAGTCGTCGATGACCGTCAGCCGGGCGTCCGGCCAGGCCTTGACCAGCTGCCAGGCCGTGTCGACCGGCCCGCCGAGGTCCAGCCGGCCGTGGATCAGTTCGCCGGGGATTCCGGACAGCCGCCCGGCGTCGCGCAGCAGTTGGCCGTCCGGCAGGAAGGCCCGGTGCGAGAAGTAGTGCGCGGTGATCCGGGCGAAGGCCATCAGCGCGTCGGAGGGCCGGTCGGTGTACGCGTTCGGCTTGCCCAGCGTCTCGTGCGAGATGACCGCGTCCTCCCAGGTGGCCCAGGCGTTGGCGGCGGCCCGCCGGACGGGCTCGTCGGTGCTGTTGAGCAGCCGGCTGTAGGCGGCGAGCAGTTCGAAGGTGTCCCCGTCGCGGTCGGCGGGCGGAAGGAAGTCCCGGAACGCCTCCCAGGCCGCGGGCAGGAAGCGGCCCACGCCGCGGTACAGCCAGTCGGTCTCCTCGGGACGGGTCATGGTGACCCCGCAGATCACGATCGCGGAGACCCGTTCCGGGTGGGCCTGCGCGTAGGCGAGGATCAGCGTGGAGCCCCAGGAGCCGCCGTAGAGCAGCCACTTGTCGATGCCGAGGTGCTCGCGCAGCCGCTCCATGTCGGCGATCAGGTGCGCGGTGGTGTTGTGCTCCAGGCTGGTCGAGGGGTCGGCGGCGGCCGGGCGGCTGAGCCCGCAGCCGCGCTGGTCGAACTGGACGAGGTGGTAGCGCTCCGGGTCGAAGTACCGCCGGGTGCCCGGGCTGTGGCCGGAGCCGGGCCCGCCGTGCACCACCACGGCCGGCCTGCCCGCCGGGTCGCCGGAGGCGTTCCAGTGCATCAGCTGCCCGTCGCCGACGTCCAACAGGCCTTGTGCGTACGGTTCGTAGAGGGGGTACGGCTCGGGCATCGGTGACTCCTCCGTGGTCGTACGGGGTGGGCCCGGCGAGCCTACCCCGGTGTCGGATCCCGGGGAGGGGCTCAGCGGTGCTCCGGCGGGAGCAGGGCGGCCAGGCCGTCGAGGACCCGCTGGAGGCCGAACTCGAAGCGGGCGTCCATGTCCGGCGCGGTGAGGTCGTCGGCGAGGGCGACCAGGTTGGGGAAGGTCTCGGCGGGCAGGGCGCGGAACAGGTCGCCGGCGGCGTCGGCGATGTCCCGGCGGCTGGTGCCGAGCACCTCGGCGGCCGAGATCGGCGACTGTTCCTGGAGCACGAAGCCCTGGACGAAGGCGCCCAGCAGGTAGCTGGCCATGGCGGCGTCGGCGTCGGAGAAGCCGGCCGCGCGGAGGCGGTCCAGCTGGTCCTCCATGAGCCCGAGCAGGTGGGGGCCGGGGGCGAGCCGGCCGGCGACGACCTTGGCCGCGTCCCGGGTGTCGAGCAGGAGGCGGCGGTAGCGCCAGCAGTACGCGTGGAACTGTTCGCGCCAGCCGCCGGTGCGCGGCGGGGGCTCGGCGGAGCCCAACAGGGCGTCGGTGAGCAGGTCGAGGAGCTCCTGCTTGTTGCGGACGTGCCAGTACAGCGAGGCCGCCTTGACGCCGACCTCGGCGGCGACCTTGCGCATGGACAGCCCGGCCAGGCCGTCCCGTTGCAGGACGCGCAGGGCGGCCTGGGCGAGGGCGTCCCTGGTCAGGGCGGGTGTCGTGTCGTCGGTCCCGGGCGTGTCGGGGTGGTTCTGCGGCATGGGTGTGCGGACGCCTCCGGCCGTGTGGTGGATTCCCGCTTGCAATCTAACACCGTTAGGTGCACTCTGTGGCTGTCGCGCCGACCCCTAACAGTGTTAGGGGCTCATGACCGGGAGGGAACCCATGGAGGAATCGAGCGCCCGCCGCCGACGGCTCGCGCTGCTCACGCTCTGCGTCACCATGTTCATGTCCATGCTGGACAACGTCATCGTCAACAACGCCCTGCCCCGCATCGGCCAGGAACTGGACGCCGGGATCAGCGGCCTGCAGTGGGTCGCCGAGGGCTACAGCCTGGTCTACGCGGCCTTCGTGCTGACCGGTGGCGCACTCGGCGACCGGTACGGCCGCACCCGGGTGTTCCGGCTCGGCCTCGCCCTCTTCACGGTCGGATCGGCCCTGGCCGCGCTCGCCGACACGATCGGCGTGCTGGTAGGCGCCCGGATGCTCCAGGGCGTCGGCGCCGCGCTGCTCACCCCCGGCAGTCTCGCCCTGCTGCGGCACGTCTTCACCGACGAGCAGGAGCGGGCCAAGGCCATCGCCACCTGGTCCGGGGTCTCCGCGCTCGGCCTCTCGGTCGGACCGGTGGTCGGCGGCCCGATGGTCGAACACCTCGGCTGGGCCAGCGTGTTCTGGATCAACGTGCCGATCGGCGTCGCCGGACTGCTGCTCGCCGCCCGGGTGCTCCCGGACATCCCGCCGCGCGCCCGCCGGATCGACCTCGGCGGCCTCGCCCTGTCCGCCACCGGACTCGGCCTGCTGGTCTACGCGCTGATCGAGGGCCCGTCCCGCGGCTGGACCGACGCCCGGGTGCTCGGCTGCGGCGCTGCGGCCGCCGTGCTGCTGATCGCCTTCCTGCTGCTCGAACTGCGGCTCGCCGAACCGATGCTGGAGCTGCGGCTGTTCCGCGACGGCATGCTGGGCGGCGCGCTGCTCAGCGGGTTCATGGTCAGCTTCGGGATGTTCGGCGCGCTGTTCTTCCTGCCGCTGATGATGCAGGGCACCCTCGGCTGGTCCCCGGCCGCCGCGGGCTACGCGGGGTTGCCGATGACCGCGATGCTGGTGCTCGCCGCGCCGCTCTCCGGCCGGCTGACCGCCCGCCACGGGCCCCGGCCGCCGCTGGTGCTCGGCCTCGTCCTCTGCGCGGCGGGCCTCGGCGGCCTGTCACTGTACGGCGACCACGCGCACTACCTCGAATACCTGTGGACGCTGTTCGCGATGGGCCTCGGGATGGGGCTCACCTTCACCCCGGTGTCGATCGGGGTGATGCAGCGGGTCGCCCCGGCCCAGACCGGGATGGCCTCGGCCGCCATCAACACCCTGCGCGAGCTCGGCGGGGTGCTCGGGATCGCCGTGCTGGGCGCCGTCCTGACCGGCCGGTTGACCGACTCCCTGACGGCCGCCCTGCACCGGATCGGAGTCCCGCCGGACGCCGTCGGTCCGATCGCGGACGCGCCCACCGGCGCGGTGCACGGCGGTGGCGCAGCGGCGGCGGCACTGCCCGGTCCGCTCCAGGAGGCGGTGGACGGCGCCTTCATCGACGGCATCCACCTCGCCGTGCGCTGCGGGGCGGTCGCGCTCGCGGTCACCGCCGTCCTGGTCGCCGTCCTGCTCGGCCGGGCCCGTCCGATCGCCCCGCCGGAGGCCGTCCGTCCGCGGCCGGCGGAGCCGGCCGGGGCCCGCTCCGCCTGATCGGCGATCCGGCCGGCGATCCGGTCGGCGGCCCGGCCGGGCGCACGGCTCGCCCGGACGCGCCCGTCGCACGGGCCGCCGCACCGGCGGCCCGTCAGCGGATGCCCTCGATCGCCGCCTGCGCCCTGCGGGCCAGCTCGCGCCGGGCGCCCGCCCGGGCGGGCTGCGGGCCGGGCGGCGCGATCGGCGGCAGGAAGGTGACGTCGGCGACCAGCCCGCGGGCCGCGACCACCCGGGCGAGCGAGGTGAGCAGCCCGTCGTCCCCGATGAAGGCGGGCACACTGGTCGGCCGCCCGTCCACCAGCCGGTAGCGGATCGTCACCGGCTGGACGTCGGCGCCCGCCTCCACCGCCGCCTGGAACAGGGCGGGCCGGAACCGGCCGCTCTCCCGCCCGCACCAGGTCGACCCCTCCGGGAAGACGATCACCGGTTGCCCGGAGCGCAGCACCCCGGCCACCGCGGCGACGGTGTCCGGCAGCGTCCGCAGCCGGTCGCGGTCCAGGAAGACGGTGCCGCACCCGGCGATCAGCGGGCCGAGCACCGGCCACTGCCGGACCTCGGTCTTGGCCAGCGACCGGCCCGGCCGACCGGCGGCGAGCAGCGGTATGTCCAGCCAGGACACGTGGTTGGCCACCACCAGCACCCCGCCGTCCGCGCCGGGACCCGGTCCGTCGGGCCCCGCGAGGTGGACGGTCACCCCGAGGGCGCGCAGCACCGCCCGCGCCCAGAGCCGGACCAGCAGGATCCGGGCGCGGTACGGGAACAGCCGGACCGGCAGGCCGAGCACGACCCCCGCCAGCACGGCGGTCAGACAGGCCGCCAGCCGCAGCGCCCGCCGGGGGTGGGAGACCTCCGGCGAGGCCTCGGCCAGGCAGGTCTCGGGCCGGCAGGTCGCCGTGGGCAGCCAGACGCTCATGACGAGGCGCCCGAGGCGGGTACGCCGGACAGGAAGTGCCGCAGGTAGCGCGGGTCGGTGCGCTCCAGCGACAGCAGTACGTACAGGTCGGCGCAGTCGAAGTCCGGGTCGTACGCGGGCTCGCCGCATACCCAGGCGCCCAGCCGCAGGTAGCCTCGGAGCAGGGCCGGCAGCGCGCCCCGCTCGGCGCGCGCCACCCCGGTGGCGTCCCAGCGGCGGTGCGGGGTGACCCGGTACTCCTCGGGCGCCAGGTGCTTGGCGCTGACGGTGTCCCAGACCCGGGCCGCGGTGGCGCCGCCGTCCGCCAGCTCGATCGAGCAGCAGCCGCCGACCCAGGTGTTGCCGGTGTCGGCCAGGTAGCGGGCGATGCCGCCCCACATCAGGTTGATGACGGCGCCGTTGCCCCGGTGGTCCGGGCGGATGCAGGAGCGCCCGAGCTCGACCAGGCCGGGGCGCACCGGCGCGAGCGCGGAGAGGTCGAACTCCCCGTCGGAGTACAGCCGGCCGGCCCGGCGGGCGGCCTCGGGCCGCAGCAGCCGGTAGGTGCCGACGACGGCGCCCTGCTCGCCCTCGCGGACCAGCAGGTGGTCGCAGTACTCGTCGAACGGGTCGACGTCCAGGCCCTCGACCGGGCTGTGCAGCACCGCGCCCAGCTCGGCGCCGAAGACCTGGTGGCGCAGCCGCTGGGCGGCGCGCACGTCGTCCTCGTCGCGGGCGAGGGAGACGGTGTACGCGGCCGGGGCGGCGGGCCGGGGGCGGGGCGCGGGGACCGTCCGGGCGTCGTGGGTGGGGGCGACTGCGGACGGAGCGTACGTGGGGACGGTGGTCATGGCGGACCCTCCAGGGCAGCACGATCGGCGGTGCCGTGGATCACCAGGGCACCGTCCCGGTCCGCAGGCGGTTGGGCATGGACGCGAACCGGTCCCCGTATGTCTCTCCGAGCCGGTTGGCATTTATGTTGCGGCCCGGCGGAGCGCAGATGTGCACCTGTTGAATGGGAACACCCGTGGCCCGGCGGTCACTTGTCCGGCACCCGGCGCTCGCCCGCCGGGGGTGGACAACTCCCGCCGCAGGGGCGTACGGCCGCACCGTGCGCCCCTGCGGAACGATCGCTACGCGCGGCTCAGAACGTCCGCCAGCCCTCCGGGTCGACCCCGCCCGGGACGGCGCCGGCCGGGCCGTACGGCTCACGGGTGTACACGAAGGAGCCGATGTCGAGGTGGCTGACCGTGCCGTCGGGGTGGCGGACCACCCGCAGGGTCTCGCCCGCGAAGTAGTTCTCCACGCCGGTCCAGGTGCCGTCCGGTTCGGGCCGGAAGCGCGAGCCCCGGCCGGCGGCGGTGAGCGGGGTGAGCTCCAGCACCCGCCCGGGCCGCAGCCGCAGGGCGGCCGGCGCGGCGCCCCAGTACCAGGGGCCGGTGAGCTCCAGCGGTTCCGCGTCCACCGCGGGCAGCGGGCGCCACGGTTCGGGCAGCCGGGGCTCCAGTTCGGCGGTGAGCGCGATCAGCTGGGCCGCCAGGGCCGAGGCGCTGGCGGCTCCGCTGGTGGCGTTGGAGAGGGCGTAGGCGGCCAGGCCGTCGGCCTCGCTGATCCACAGGCCCGCCGTGAATCCGGGCATCGAGCCGGTGTGCCCGTACAGCAACCGGCCTTCGTGGCGGCGCAGTTGCAGGCCGAGGCCGTAGCCGCTGGTCCACTCGGCGTCGTCCGGGGCGACGGCCGGGCTGCGCATCTCGGCGAGGGAGTCGGCGGACAGCACCTTGTCGTCGCCGGCCGTCAGGAAGGCCGCCCAGCGGGCCAGGTCGGCGACGGTGGACCAGAGTTGACCGGCCGGGCCCATCAGGCCGGTGTCGGTGAGCGGCTCGGGCAGCAGGACGTCGGCCCAGGGATGGACGGCGAAGCCCCCGGCGTGCGGGTGCTCGGGCAGCAGCGTGGTGCGGCCCATGCCGAGCGGGGCCAGCACCTCGCGGCGCAGCACCTCGCCCCAGGGCTCGCCGCGCAGCTTCGCCACCAGCGCGCCGAGCAACGCGTAGCCGGGGTTGGAATAGTGGTGCAGCCGCCCGGCCGGGTGCTTCAGCGGCCGTTCGGCCTCCAGGAGGTCGCCGAGGTCCGGCCGCAGCGAGCCCTCGGTCCGCTCCCACCAGGGGCCGGGGGTCTCGGCGGTCAGGCCGGAGGAGTGCGCGAGCAGCTGGGCGACGGTCGCCTCGTCGGCGGGGGTGCCGGGCAGGTGGCGGGAGAGCGGGTCGGCGAGGTCGAGCAGGCCCTCGTCGCGCAGCCGCAGCACCAGCACGGCGACGAAGGTCTTGGTGAGCGAACCGATGCGGTACTGGACGTCCGGGGTGGGGGCGTGCCCGTCGACCATGCTGCGGGCTCCGCTCCACACCGGCTGCCCGTCGCGCAGCACCCCGGCGACCATCGAGGGCGTGCGACCCTCGGCCTGGGCGACGGCGAGCCGGTGCAGCAGCGCGCGGCGGGTGGCGGGCAGCAGCTCGGCGGGCAGGTCGGTCATGTGGGCTTCTGGACTCATCGACATATGCACGGACAGTAGCCCAGCCCGGGCCCGGGGCCGACCGATTAATCCGGTCCAGGCCCAG
This sequence comes from Kitasatospora sp. NPDC127116, assembly GCF_042677365.1. Lineage (NCBI taxonomy): Bacteria > Bacillati > Actinomycetota > Actinomycetes > Kitasatosporales > Streptomycetaceae > Kitasatospora > Kitasatospora sp. NPDC127116. Next base: position 40,907 of record NZ_JBHXTL010000034.1, on the reverse strand, counting down.
GCCCATGCCCACACCCAGGACCACGCCCCGGCCCCGGTCCAGGCCCGCGCCCCGGCCGCGGGCGAACCGCGCGGCGCCGGGCCGGGTGGAGCACTCAGCCCGGCAGCGGCGGCAGTTCCGGCCGCTCCAGCCAGGCCTCGAAGAGCGGGCCGAGCGGAGCGGTGGTGTAGCGGGCGGCGTGGGCGCGCAGGTCGGAGGTGGCGACCACGCCGTGCCGGTTGGCGCCCGTCCAGTCCCGCAGCATCGCGAAGAACGCGTCCTCGCCGAGCGTTTGCCGCAGCGCGTGCACCACCAGTCCGCCGCGCTGGTAGAGCCGGTCGTCGAACATCAGCTTCCGGCCCGGGTCGTCGAGCCGGAGGTCCTGCGGCAGCCCGGCCAGCAGCCGGTGCGCGGCGGCGGCGTGGACGGCCGCGCCCGGGCCGCCGGCGTGCTCGGACCAGAGCCACTCCGCGTACTTGGCGAAGCCCTCGTTGAGCCAGATGTGCCGCCAGTCGGCGATCGTGACGCTGTTGCCGAACCACTGGTGGGCCAGCTCGTGCGCGATCAGCCGTTCGTGCTCCCAGCCGGTGCCGAGGTGGTTGGTGCCGAAGGTGGCGACGCCCTGCGCCTCCACCGGGACGTCCAGCTCCTCGTCCGCGATCACCACCGCGTACTCGCCGAACGGGTACGGGCCGAAGACCTCGCCGAAGTACGCCGTCATCTCCGGCTGCCGGGCGAAGTCCCGGGCGAACGCGGCCGCCAGCCGCTCCGGGACGTAGCCGGTCTGCGGCACCGCCGGTCGCACCGCCAGCGGCACCGGCCGGTAGTGCCCGATCGACACCGTCACCAGGTACGTCGGGGTGGGCGCGCTCTGCTCGTACACCCAGGTGGTGCTGGACGCCCTGGTGGTGCGGGTCAGCAGCCGGCCGCTCGCCACCACCGTGAACGGGGACGGCGTGGTGACGGCCAGCTGGTAGGTGGCCTTGTCGGCGGGCCGGTCGTTGCACGGGAACCAGGACGGTGCGCCGACCGGCTGGCTCGCCACCAGCGCGCCCTCGGTCAGCTCCTCCCAGCCCAGGCCGCCCCACGGGCTGCGCACCGGGCGCGGGTTGCCGGTGTAGTGCACCTCGACGGTGAACGCGGCGCCCGGCACGAGCGCCCTGGCCGGGCGGATCCGCAGCTTGCCGCCGCGGTGGGTGTAGCGGGCGGCCCGGCCGTCGACCAGCACCCGGCCGATCCGGAACTCGGCGAGGTCGAGCGCGAACTCCGCCAGCGCCGTGTCCGCCAGCGCGCTCAGCCGGGCCGAGCCGGCCAGCCGGTTGGGGCCGGGCCGGTAGTCCAGCGCCAGCTCGTAGCGGTGCACCCGGTAGCGGTGGTCGCCGCTGTTCGGGAAGTACGGGTCCGGGGCACCGGCGGCCGCGGGGACGTGCTTGGGCTTCACGGGGGCGTGCGCTTCCTGCGGGCCGGGACGGGGGGACGGGGAGGTGGTCACGACGTGGTCTGCCACGCCTCGATCGGGTTGCCCAGCCACCGCGTGTCGGCGGGGACGGACTCGGCGCGCATCACCAGCGAGGCCGGGCCCAGCGTGCTGCGCGCGCCCACCGTGCTGCCGGGCAGCACGATGCCGCCCGGGCCCAGGGTGGCGCCCTCGCGGAGGACCACAGTATCCATCCGCATGATCCGGTCGTGGAAGAGGTGCGTCTGCACCACGCAGCCGCGGTTGATGGTGACCCCGTCGCCGAGGGTGACCAGGTCCGCCTCCGGCAGCCAGTAGCTCTCGCACCAGACGCCGTGCCCGACGTGCGCGCCGAGCGAGCGCAGCCACAGGTTCAGCACCGGGGTGCCGGGCACCGCGCCGACCAGCCACGGCACCGCCAGCATCTCCACGAAGGTGTCCGCCAGCTCGTTGCGCCACACGAAACCGCTCCACAGCGGGTGCTCCACCGCGCGGAACCGCCCGACCAGCAGCCACTTGGCCGCCACCGCGACCGCGCAGGCCACCGCGCCGGCCGCCAGCAGGACCAGGCCGGACAGCAGCGCGGCGGTCAGCGGCGAGCCGGCCGCCAGCCAGGACAGCGCCGCCACGGTCAGCAGACCCAGCGCCGCCGAGGCCAGCACCGGCACCAGCCGGCCCACCTCGACCAGCCCGCGGGCCCACAGCAGCCGGGCCGGCGGCTCGTAGGTCAGGCTCTGGTCGGCCTGGTCCGCCGAGCGCGGCAGCCGCATCGGCGGCATGCCCAGGTACGACCCGCCCTTCTTCGCCTTCGCCGGCGTCGCCGACAGCACGCCCACCAGGCCGCGCTTGGGCACCGAGCGGCCCGGCGCGGTCATCCCCGAGTTGCCGAGGAACGCCCGCTCGCCGACCTTCGCCTCGCCGAGCCGCACCCAGCCGCCGCCCAGCTCGTACGGGGCCATCAGGGTGTCGTCGGCCAGGAACGCGCCGTCGCCGACCGTGGTCAGGCTGGGCAGTGCCAGCACCGTGGACACCTCCGCGCCCCGGCCGACCCGCATCCCGAGGGCGCGCAGCCACAGCGGCGTGACCAGTCCGGCGTAGAGCGGGAACAGCACCTCGCGGGCCCGGTCCATCAGCTGGGTGACGGTCCACGCCTGCCAGCCCACCCGGCCGTGCAGCGGGTGCGTCCCGGGCACCAGGCCGATGCTCAGCAGCCGGACCAGCACCACCAGCTGCGCCGCGTACACCGCGCCGAACGCCAGTGTGGCGGGCAGCAGCCCGAGCAGCGCGCCGCCGAGCGCCGGGCCGAGGGCCGCGCCCTGGTCGACGAAGCGGGAGAGCACGGCCAGCGCGGCGAGCGAGGGCAGCACCGGGAGCAGGCCGAGCACGGCACCGCTGGCGCCGTACAGCGAGGCCCAGCGGGCCCGGCGGACCGGGCGGTCCTTGGGCCAGGTGCGCTCGGCGCGGCCCAGCTTGACGGCGGGCGCGCCGCCCCAGCGCTGGCCGGTCGGCACCTGGCCGGTGACGCTGGAGCCGGCCGCCACCTGGGCGCGCTTGCCGACCCGGGCGCCGGGCAGCAGGGTCGAGCGGGTGCCGACCACGGCACCGGAACCGATCTTGACCTGGCCGATCAGCAGCCGGTCGCCGTCCAGCCAGTAGCCGCACAGGTCCACCTCGGCCTCGACCGCGCAGCCGCGCCCCAGCTTCAGCATCCCGGTGACCGGCGGCAGCGAGTGCAGGTCCACCTCGGGCGCCACCTTGGCGCCCAGCACCCGGGCGTAGCGCACCAGCCAGGCGCCGGACAGCGAGTCCGCGCCGCTCAGCTCGGTGAGCCGCTCGGCGGTCCACAGCCGCAGGTGGACCGAGCCGCCGCGCGGGTGGCTGCCCGGGCGCACGCCGCGCAGCAGCAGTCGGGCGCCGCCCGCCGCGAGGGCCAGCCGGCCCGGCGGGGTGTACAGCGCGAGCGCGCCCGCGCCGACCCACCACCACGAGGCGGTGGGGGCCCACGGGAAGTCGCCGAGGTGGGTGAGGAGGTTCCCGGCGGCCAGCAGGGCGACCGTCCAGCGCAGGCCGACCACGGTGAACAGCGGGACCAGCAGGAACAGCTGGAGCAGCTTGGCCCTGGTCGGCACCAGGGCGACGGTGCGGGCCTCGGTGCTCTCGCCGGCGGTGCGCTCCAGGTGCCGGGCGAGCTTGCGCAGCGTCGGGTGCTGGTAGATGTCCAGCACGGCCGCGCTCGGGTAGCGGGTGCGCAGCAGGGTGGTCAGCCGGGCGGCGGCCAGGCTGCCGCCGCCGATCGCGAAGAAGTCGTCGCGCGGGCCGCCGACCCGGACGCCGAGGATCTCCGACCACTGCTCGGCCAGCCAGGCCTCGGTGCCGTACAGCTCCTCGCTCGGGCCGGCGCTCTCCAGCTCCGGCAGCGGCCACGGCAGGGCGTTGCGGTCGACCTTGCCGGAGGTCCGGGTGGGCAGGGTCTCGACGGTCGCCAGCAGCGGCACGAGGGCGGCCGGCAGCTCGGCGCGCAGCCGTTCGACGGCCTGCTCGCGGTCGAAGCCGTCCTGGACCACCAGGTAGCCGACCAGCAGCTGGTTGCCGCCGCGCGCGGTCCGCACGGCGGCCGCCGCGCCCGCCACACCGGGCAGGGCCTGCAGGGCCGCGTCGACCTCGCCGAGCTCGATCCGGCGGCCGCCCAGCTTGATCTGCTCGTCGGTGCGGCCGAGGAAGAGCAGACCGGCCGGGTCGGCCTGGACCAGGTCACCGCTGCGGTAGGCGCGCTCCCAGCCCAGCGAGGGCAGCGGTGCGTACTTCTCGGCGTCCTTCTCCGGGTCGAGGTAGCGGGCCAGGCCCACGCCGCCGATCACCAGCTGTCCGGTGCCGCCGGGGGCGACCGGCACACCGGCCTCGTCCACCACGGCGAGGTCCCAGCCGTCCAGCGGCAGGCCGATCCGCACCGGGCCCTCGCCGGTCAGCAGGGCGGCGCAGGCGACCACGGTGGCCTCGGTGGGGCCGTAGGTGTTCCACACCTCGCGGCCCTCGGTGACCAGGCGCTGCACCAGCTCGGGCGGGCAGGCCTCGCCGCCGAAGATCAGCAGGCGCACCTCGTTGAGCGCCTCGGCCGGCCACAGCGCGGCCAGGGTCGGGACGGTGGAGACCACGGTGATCTCCTGCTCGGCCAGCCAGGGGCCGAGGTCGGCGCCGCTGCGCACCTGGGAGCGGGGGACCGGCACCAGGCAGGCGCCGTGCCGCCAGGCCAGCCACATCTCCTCGCAGGAGGCGTCGAAGGCGACCGAGAGGCCGGCCATCACCCGGTCACCGGGGCCGATCGGCTCCTCCTGGAGGAAGAGCGCGGCCTCGGCGTCCACGAAGGCGGCGGCGTTGTGGTGGGTGACGGCCACGCCCTTGGGCTTGCCGGTCGACCCGGAGGTGAAGATGATCCAGGCGTCGTCGGCCGGGGTGGGGCGGCGTTCCAGGGCGGGAGCGCGCTCGGCGGTGGTCGCCAGGCCGCGGTCGGCGCCGAGCACGGCGGCGACGGCGGCCTCGCCGAAGACCAGCTCGGCGCGCTCGTCCGGGTCCTCGGCGTCCACCGGGACGTAGGCGGCGCCGGCGGCGAGCACCGCGAGGATCGAGACGTAGAGGTCGTTGGTGCCGGAGGGCACGCGCACGCCCACCCGGTCGCCCGGGCCGATCCCGACGGCGGCCAGCCGGCGGCGCAGCTGCTCGACCTCGGTGGCCAGCGCGCGGTAGCTGAGCACGGTGTGCCCGTCGTCCAGGGCGGGCTCGTCGGGGTGGGCGCGCACGGTGGCGTCCAGCACGTCGACCAGGGTGCGCGGGGCGGCGGCCGGGCGGCCGGGGAACAGGGCGTGGGCCTGCTGCGGCCGTGGCTGCGGCTCTGGTTCCGGCTGCGGCTCTGGTTCCGGGTCCGGCTGCGGTGGCGCGGGCGGTGCGGCCTGGGTGGGCTGCTGCGGTGGCGTGGCGTACTGCTCAGGGTGGCTCGGTTCAGCTGTCATGGCAGCCGTGCGCTCCTCGTCCTCGCCCCGTTCCGACCGATGCCCGGCCCCTGGGGCGGTGGGAGCACCGCCTGATCGGGTGACCCCACTCCGGGGCCGGAGCGGACAACCTGACCGATGGTAGTCCCGGGGCGGCGAGCGGACAGGAGCGGACACTCGGCCCAACTGGCGCCCAAATGGCCGAATCTGACAGAAGGTCAGTCAATAACTGACGCCTCTTGATGCGGAAGTGATGGGGCGTCAGCAGAATTGACGGATCGTCAGCTCGATTTTCCGACCGTGACCCATGCCACAGCGATTCCTGCTCCCTTCGGGTGGCGGGAGGCGGCGGGCCGGGTTTCCCGGGCCGATTTCTCCGGTCCGGGCCCGGCCCGCCGCCCTGCCCGGTGGTCAGCGGAACCGGTGCAGGTTCTCGCCGAGGAAGGCCTCCAGGGTACGCGGGGCGCGTCCGGTGAGGCCAAGGAAGGAGCCGTCCGGGGTCTCCTTGCGGACCACCGCGAGCTGCTGGATCTCCACCACGTGGGTGGCGAGCCAGGGCGGCATCCCGGCCCGGCCGACCAGGTGGGCGTGCAGGTCGGACGGGCTCAGGTCGAGGTAGCGGACCGGCCGGCCGAGCAGCTCGCCCAGCAGTGCGGTGAGCTCCGGATAGCTGTAGGCCCGCCCGCCGGTGAGCGGGTAGGTGCCGCCGGCCAGCTCGGGACGGGTGAGCACCTCGGCCGCGGCGTCCCCGATGTCCCGGGCGTCCACGTAGTTGCACCGCGCCTGGCCCATCGCGCCGTGCACCACCCCGGCGGCGGCGATGCCGGGCGCCAGGAGCAGCAGCTTCTGCATGAACGCGTACGGCCGCAGGACGGTGGTGGTGATGCCGCAGGAGCGCAGCCGCTCCTCGATCAGGTGGTGGCCGCGCGAGACGGCGACGGGGGAGTCCGGCTCGGCGGCGGGTGCGGAGACCTTGACGATGTGCTCCACGCCGCAGTCCACCGCGGCCTCGATCGCGTTCAGCTCGTACCGGACCTGCTGCGGGCCGTTGGCCATGGTGAGGAAGAGCTGGTGCGCACCGCGGAACGCCGTACGAAGGGAGGCCGGGTCGGCGGCGTCGGCCGGGAGGGTGGCGGTCCGGGCGAGCGTGTGCTCGTCGAGGCCGGCGGCCAACCGGGCGGGGTCGCGGCTGAGGGCGCGGCTCGGTGCGCCGAGGGCGGCGAGGCTGCGCAGGGTGGCGCCGCCGGTGGCGCCACCGGCGCCCATGATGACGATCATGACGTCTGCCTTTCGGGATGGGGTGCGATTCCGGGGTGGAGTGCGTTTTCGGGGCGGGGCGCGTTTCCGGGGCGGGGCGCGTTTCCGGGCTGGGACGCGGTTCCGGCTTGGGGTGCGGCGGGGAGTCGGTGCTGCGCCGTGCGGGCCGGGCGGCTGCCGCGCCAGTGCCAGGTGGTGATGGTGGCGGCGATCGCCGAGGAGACCGGCAGGTCGATCGGCAGCCGGCGCGGCCAGGGGCTGTCGGCGAGGGCCGGGACGTGCGGCAGCCAGCGGGCGGCGGCGAGGCCGACCGCCAGGCCGAGGGCGGCGGCGACCAGGCCGAGGGCGGCGGCCGCGAGCGGGCGAGGGGTCCGGGCGGGCCGGGTGCGGACGGGGCGGCGGCGCAGCACGGCGCCGAGTGCGGCGGCCACCAGGGCGGAGGTGCCGCCGATGGTGGTGAGTGCGGCGGCCACCAGCTGCGGCTGGCCGGTGACGGCTCCGCCGGTCCCGGCCATGGCGGCGGGCATGACGTAGGCGACCAGGACCTCGCGCCACAGGACGAAGGGCGGGGGAGCGCCCGGGGCCTTCTTGCTCATGGGGTCGGTTCTTCCTCTCGCTTTTGGTTAGGTGCCTAAGTATTTGTGCTTAGGTGCCTAACTATTGGGGCTGAAGGGAGGCGGACCGCCATTCGGCGGCCCGCCGGGGGGTGGATCAGTCCTCGGTGAGTGCGTCCATGCCCGCGACCACCCGGGCCAGCAGGTCCAGGAAGGTGGCGCGCTCCTCGACGGAGAGGCCCCCGACCAGTGCCTGCATCCGGGTGAAGTGCGCGGGGGCCAGCTCCCGCAGCTTGTCGGCGCCCCGCGCGGTGAGGATCACCACGTTGCCGCGGCCGTCCTCGGCGGACGGCCGGCGGGCGACCAGGCCCTCCCGCTCCAGGCCGTCGACCAGGCCGGTCACGGTCGCCCGGGAGACGCCGAGACTCGCCGCGAGCTGGGAGGGCGACTTCTCGCCGCCGTGGTCCTCCAGGTCCGCCAGCAGTCGGTAGCGGCCGGTGGAGAGGCCGAAGCGGCCGAAGTGCACCTCGCCGGCCTGGCCGATCCTGGCGCCCGCCGCCATAAGCCGGGCCGCGACCAGGACCGCCTGCGGGTCGGCCGCGAGGCCGTAGCGGGCGATCTGGCGGCGGGCCTGATCGAGGCTGGGGGCCGTGGGGCCACCCTCGGGGTGCTGGGTCACAAGAAGTAATATGGCGCCTAACCTGATTCCCGGTCAAGTCGAACCACGGACTGATGGCTAAAGGCTGTCCCGTAACTGCTGGCCTGCTCCCGCGTTGGTCACGGCATGGGTGGGGTGATCTCGGCGAGCGATCCGATGTGGATCGAGCCGTTCTCGGGGTTGAGCGAGTCGCAGTTCCGCAAGCTGGTCGCGTTGGTACGCCGTCGTGGCGGTGACGTCCAGCGCGGCCGGCCGTGGCGGCTACGCCTGGAGGACCGGGTGCTGTGGTCGCCGCTTACTGGCGGACCAACCTGACCTTGCGGCAGGTCGCCCCATTGTTCGGGATCTCGAAGTCCGCTGCGGACCGGGTGCTGGACCACCTCGCACCACTGCTGGCGATCCCGCCCGCCCGCCGGCCGCGGCGGGACACCGTACTGATCGTGGACGGCGCCCTGGTGCCCACCCGCGACCGAACGATCGCGGCCTCCGGCAAGAACTACCGGTACTCGACCAACCAGCAGGTGGTGATCGACGCCAACAGCCGATTGGTCGTCGCCGTCGGCCTGCCCCTGCCGGGCAACCGCAACGACTGCCGGGCCTTCGCCGAGTCGGGCGTCGACCGTGCCTGCCGGCACGCGCCGGTCCTGGCGGGCGGCGGCTACCAGGGGACCGGCGCCCTGATTCCGCACCGGCGCCGTCGCGGACAGGAGCACCTCACGCCCGAGCGGGAAGCCGACAACGCCGTCCACCGCAGGGCCCGGGCCCGGGTCGAGCACGTCTTCTCCCGGTTGAAGAACTGGAAGGTTCTTCGCGACTGCCGCCTGCGCGGAGCCGGCGTGCACCACGCGATGCCGGGCATCGCACGGCTCCACAACCGTGCGCTCAGCGGATGAGCTGGTCCCGCCGCACCGTGAACTCCTCAAGTCCGTTCGGCGTCGTGACGCCGTGCACTGAGGTGGAGACGGTGACAAACTCGTCATCCCCCGCCAGACCATGGCCCTGGGTGATCGCGCAGGCGACGGTGACCTCCACCGGATACGGAGTATCCGGGCCGAGCTCGCCCATCGCCGCGAAGATCGGGGCCTTGTCGAACAGCGACCAGCGCCGTCCCGCCGCATCCGTGAACTGAACCTCGACCACCCCGGGCCACGGCTCATCGTCCACCCAGCGGACCGCCTCACACTGCAGCTCAAGCACGAACGCCCCCACAGCTGACCAAGGTCATCAACGAGCGCCAGTATGCCGCGAGACGTCAGGCCCCGGTTACGGGACAACCTTTAGGCGGCACGGGGAGCGATCCTGGGCGGCGTCCAGTCGGCGTGCCGCAGGGCGGTCCGGACCATCGCGCCGGGCGGGGTGAGCCGGATCGCGGCGTTGCGCAGGCCGACCGCCAGCGGGTGGGCGAGCTGCTGGCCCATCCGGCCGGCCCGGCGGGCATCGCGGGCCACGGTCTGGCTGCGCGGGCGGCGGGCCGCGTCGTAACGCGCGAGCGCGCCCTCGACCGTCCGGGTCCCGGTGAGTGCCGCCGCCAGGGTCACCGCGTCCTCCAGCGCCTGGCAGGCGCCCTGGCCGAGGTGGGGCGTCATGGCGTGCGCCGCGTCGCCGAGCAGCGCGATCCGGCCCGATACGTAGGACGGCAGCGGCGTGGCCAGCTCGTTGACGTCGTGGTGCAGTACCGCCTCCGGCCGGGTCGCGGTCAGCAGCGAGGGGATCGGCTCGTGCCAGCGTGCGAAGCGGCGGCGGACCTCGGCCAGCGGGTCCCGGTAGCGGACCCCGGCCGGGGCGTTCAGGACCGCGTGCCACTCGGCGGTGCCGTCCGGGAAGGCGATGTGGCCGAACTCGGCGCCGTGGCCCCAGGTCAGCTCGAAGTCGGCCTTCAGGCCGTCGACCGGACGCTCGGTGATCGCCCGCAGCACCGTCGAACCGCTGTAGGCGGCGCCGGGGTGGTCGGGGAAGAGGCGGCGCCGGAGACGGCTGTTGACGCCGTCGGCCGCCACCAGGAGGTCGGCCTCCAGGGTCGTGCCGCCGAAGCCGGCCCGGACCCGGAACGGCCGGGTGGTGTCCACCTCCGTCACCTCGGAGCCGACGACCAGGGAGGCGGCGGGCAGCGCCTCGCGCAGGACGCGGTGCAGGGCCGCGCGGCGGATCCCGACGATCGGGGCGCCCAGCTCGCGCTCCAGCGCCGCGCCGTCCATCGCGGCGAGCCGGCGGCCGTCCGGGGTCCGGGTGCCGCCGGTGTACTGGCGGCGGGCGGCCGCCTCGACGGCCTCGCCGACCCCCAGGGCCGCGAGCGCGCGCATCCCGTTGGCGGCCAGCGAGATGCCGGCGCCCGCATCCTCCAGGACGTCCGACCGCTCGACCACGGTCACGCCCCACCCCGCCAGCCGGAGCCCGATGGCGGACGCCAGCCCGCCGATGCCGCCCCCGACCACCACCGCGCTGTTGCTGCTCATGCCCGGTCCTTCCCGTGTCGTCGCGCTGTCTTCTACAGCTGTAGAAGGAGCGTACTACGGGGCTCTCGGTGGACGGAGGCGGGCCGGGGTGGTGGGCCGGGGTGGCGCGTTGGCCGCCCGGCCGCCCGGCCGCCCGGCCGCTTGGCTGGTTGGCTGGTTGGCCGTGGGGGTGGCGAGGGCCAGCGGTCGGCGGTGGGTGGCCGGAGGTCGGTGGTTGACGGCCGGCCCGGACCGAGGCGGTGCGCGGCGGGCGCCCCGGCCCCGGTAGAAAGGAGGGATGCGGCGAAACGAGGACCAGAAGCGGGACGATGCGGGGCGGCCGGACCGGCGCACGGTACTGGCGGACGCCGCGATCGGCGTGCTGGCGGACCTCGGCGTGCGCGGACTGACCCACCGGGCGGTCGACGCGGCGGCCGGGCTGCCGCTCGGGACCACCTCGGCCTACCTGCGGACCCGGCAGGCCCTGCTCACCGCGCTGGTGCGACGGCTGGTGGAGCTGGATCAGGGCGAGCTGCACGCCATGGGGGAGCAGGTGCCGGTCCGTTCGGCGGCGGAGCTGTCCGACGGGATCGCGGAGTTGGCGCGGCGCCGCCTGTCCGGGGGCGGGCGGCGGCGCTCGCTCGCCAGGTACGCCTGCGCGGTGGAGAGCGTCCGCGATCCCGAGCTGCGCGAGATCCTCGTCCCGCGGGAGAACGCCGGGCGCGCCGCCGTCCGTGACTTCCTCGCCGCTCAGGGCGTGGCCGACCCCGACGGGCGGACGGCCGTGCTGCTGGCCTGCATCGACGGCCTGGTCTTCGAGCACCTGGTGGGCGGCGGCGAGCCCGGGGCGGACGCGATCCAGGGGCTGGTGGCGGCCGCCCTGCGGGGAGCGGTCGCGAGCTGAGCCTCGCCGGCCCAGCTCGTGCGACTCGCCCTGTCCGCCCGGCCCGTGTCGGCCGGGCGGACAAGGCGGACAGGGCGGGGCTGCCGGGGGCGTGTCCGGCGGACCGTCGCCCGATCAGGAATCGGGCCTGTGCGGGTGCCTCAGCTCGGAGGCGTAGCCGGCGAGCAGGATGCGCAGCGTGCGGTGGAAGCACTGCTCGGAGTCGAGACCCTCTCCGGTGGCGAAGGCCTGCGCGAGGTGGGGGTAGACCTCCAGGTCCAGGGCGGCGAACTGTTCGGGCCGGAGCTCGGCGCACTCGTGGTGGGGCGTCTCGCCGGCCTCGCCCAGCGTGTGCCCGATGGTCCACCGGACGACGGAGTTGAGCACGTCGAGCGCGTCTCCGAGTGGGACGCCGTCCTTGTGGAGCACGGCGATGCCGCGCTCCAGCAGGGCGAGGGCGACCGGCGTGGCGACCGGCCGGGTGGCCAGCACGGTGAGTATGGCCGGATGGTCGAGCAGCAGTCGGCGCAGCTCGACGGCGAAGTCCCGGACCACCTCCGTCCACGGGCCGTCGGGCTCGCCGAACAGGCTTCCCGCCGACAGCTCCAGCAGGCGCTCCACCATGCCGTCGAGCAGGGCCGTCCTGCTGGGGACGTAGTAGTAGAGCGTCATCCCCTCGACACCGAGCGCCGCACCGAGCTTGCGGTTGGAGAGCGCGGCGAGGCCGTGTTCGTCCACGTAGGCGAGTGCGGCGTCGATGACCTTCTCGCGGGTCAGCCCCGTCCGTGGGCGGGTGCGCCGGGTCGGCATCGGTTCCTCCTTCACCCCAATGGGCTCCACCGGGGCTGTGCGGTCCGGGCCTTGACGAGTCTTGCACTGCAAGAGAACCACACCCGACCTCAGCTTCTTGCGCTGCAAGAAGTCTCTGGGGAGGGTGTCGTGCAGCTTGTCGTCGTCATGGTCCGCAGGCTCAACGGGGACGTGGAGTGCGGAGGGTTCCGCAGGGCGTGGATCCCGGAGGGCCCGTCGCGGCCGGTCGCACAATAGCGGCGCTCCGAGGGAGGTGGTCGCCCGGGGCGTCCGAGCCTCTGTTCGGCTCCGCCGAACCCGGGCCGACCGACGACTTCGAGTGACATGGCATCAGGTCAATCAACCGTCAAGTTGGTTCATTCACAGAATATTTCGCGAGGAGTTCTGTGTCGGGTGGATGATTTACGCCGCTCTAAGGTCTTCCCACGGAGATCTCCGGCTGACAGGCTGGGGCCGCCCTTTCAGTACGGAGGAGGTTCCTTGTCCCGCATATCCACGCTGGCCGGAGCGGTCACCTGCGCTCTCGCACTTGTCACCGGCACCGCCGTCGCCGCGTCGGCGGCGCCCATCGACCAGGCCCCGGGTCTGGCCGAGGCGAAGGTCGACCCTGTCGCCTGGACGCCGTGCAACCCCGACCCGACCAAGCCGGACCCCGGCATCTACGACTGCGCCGTTTACCCCGTGCCGCTGGACTACGACAAGCCGAAGGGTGAGAAGGTCGGCATCGCCATGATGCGGCGGCGGGCGAGCGACCCGTCGAAGCGGATCGGCTCGCTGTTCCTCAACCCCGGCGGCCCGGGCGGCAGTGGTTACCTGTGGGCGACGACCGCCCGCTTCGGTGCCGAGGTGCAGTCGAAGTTCGACCTGGTCGGCTTCGACCCGCGCGGTGTGGCCCGGAGCAACCCGCTCAAGTGCTTCAAGACCCAGGAGGACGCCGACGCGGTCACCAACCGCATGGTCGGCGTGCCGGTCACCAAGGCCGAGATCAACGAGACGCTCGACGCGGACCAGGACTACACCGACGCCTGCAGCAAGAACGCCGGCCCGCTGATCGAGCACATGTCGACCATCAACGTGGTGCGCGACCTGGACCGGATGCGCCGCGCCGTCGGTGACTCCCAGCTCACCTTCGCCGGGTTCTCCTACGGCACCCTGATCGGTTCGACGTACGCCAACATGTACCCGAACAAGGTGCGCGCGATCATCGTCGACGGCAACGTCGACCCGGACCTGCGCCTGCACAACGGCCTGGAGTACGACCGCCAGCGGGCGAACGGCTTCGAGATCGCCCTGGACGAGTTCCTCAAGCGCTGCCAGGCCGCCGGCGCCCCGCGCTGCGCCTTCGGCGACGGCGACACCCGGGCCAAGTTCGACCAGCTCCGCGACCACCTGCGGACCAGCCCGATCACGCTGCCGAACGGCTCCAAGGTGACCCTGAGCACCTTCACCGGGGAGGTGGCCAGCGCCCTGTACTCGCAGGCCAAGCTGGCCCCGCTGGCCAAGTCGCTCCAGGCGACCTACCAGGTCTTCCAGAAGCCGGCCGGGAACGCCCTGCTGGCCCCGCAGGCGAACGTCTCGGACGAGGACGCCAACCTGCTCTCGGTGGACGTCCCGCGGGCGGCCCTGCGGGAGGCCCCGGTCGACTCCGAGTACACCGCGGACGACTCCTACCTGGCCGTCAACTGCCAGGACAAGCCGTACCCCTCCAACGACCGGGTGTTCGCGAACGCGGCCAAGGCCTGGGAGAAGGACATGCCGACCTTCGGTCGCTACCAGGCCTTCGACGCGCCGGCGTGCGCGAGCTGGCCGGCCCCGGCCCGGGACGCCGAGCGCTTCTCCGGCCCGTGGAACAAGAAGACCTCCAACACCGTGATGGTGATCGGCAACCTCTACGACCCGGCCACCCAGTACAAGTTCGCCCAGCGGATGCAGCAGGAGCTGAGCAACGCGGTGCTGGTCAGCGTCGACTCGATCGAGCACTGCGCCGTGGGTCGCAGCCAGGCGCTGAACAAGCTGGTCACCCGCTACCTGGTGGACGGCACCGCGCCGGCCGCCGGCCAGCTGCTGAAGCCGGACGCGGAGATCTTCCCGGCGGTCTGACGGAACGGCCCCCGGTGACCCGGGGGAGGAGTTGACGGTCGTGGTGGTCGGCGGGTCGGCCGGGCCCCCACACCGGCGGTTAATTGAGAATTAACAGAGAGCCCCGAAAGAGCCGGGGAAAAGGCAGTGG
>NZ_JBHXTL010000034.1:0-26655 GCF_042677365.1 Kitasatospora sp. NPDC127116 | reverse complement strand
TCGGCGGGGCTGCCGGCCACCACGACCGTGCTTTACGGGCGATTTCCCGGAGCGCCCGGAAGGCCCGGGGAATGCGGCAGTGGATCGTCATCGAACCTCCGGTGGAGCGGATTCCTGCGAGTCTTCGGCGACCGTAGCCCATGCCACTGACAATCGGCTTCCGGTGCGACGGCGAAGGTCACGGCCGGTAAGGGCCACGGAAAATGACGTACTGTCACACTATTCAATAACCAATTCCCGCGCCCGGGTATCCGTGTTAGCGTGCGGGCCGCCGACTTCTCTCGAACTCGGGAAAGTGAGGGCGGGCCATGCAGGACGAATTCTCCCGACGGGGTTTCCTGGGCGGTGCCGGCGCGGCGGCCGCCGGGATCACCGTCGCTTCCACTGGCGCGGCGGCAGGCGCGGCGGCGGCCGGGGACGCGCACCGGGAGCTGCCGCAGGGGCGGTCGGTGCTGCCGGGCGATCCCCGGTACCGGACCCTCGCCCAGGGCTTCAACCAGCGGTGGAGCAGCACCCCCGCGTACATCCGGCTGGTGGGCAACGAGGCGGACGCGGTCGCCGAGCTGAACCGCGCGCTGGACGCCGGGCTACGGCCGACGGTCCGCGGCGGCGGGCACTGCTACGAGGGTTTCGTCGACAACGACGGGGGCGTCATCCTCGACCTCGGCACGATGCGCGGCGTCGCCGCCTCGACCGACAAGTTCGGCCGGCCCACGTACGGGGTCGAGGGCGGCGCGACCAACTGGGACGTCTGCACCACGCTGTTCCGCGAGTACGCCGTCGCCCTGCCCGCCGGGTCCTGCTACTCGGTCGGCGCGGGCGGGCACGTCTGCGGCGGCGGGTACGGCCTGCTCTCCCGACGACACGGGCTCACCGTGGACCACCTCGTCCAGGTCGACGTGGTCACCGTCCGGGGCGGTCGCGCGGTGGTGACGCAGGCGCACCGCGAGGACGCGCAGGGCTCGCCCGAGCAGGACCTCTTCTGGGCCCACACCGGCGGCGGGGGCGGGAACTTCGGGGTGGTGCTGCGGTACCACTTCGCCTCGGACGTACCCCGGCCGCCGCCCCGGGTCTGGTTGAGCAGCGTGGCCTGGCCCTGGGCCGAACTGCTCGCCCGGCCCGAGGACTTCGAGACCCTGGTGGCCAACTTCGGCGCCTTCATGGCCGAGCACAGCGGCCCGCGGGAGCCGGTGTACCAGGGGCTGTTCGCGATCCTCAAGCTCACCCACCACTCCAACGGGAACGTCGTCCTGTTCAGCCAGTGGGACGGCGAGGACCCGGGCCCGCTCGACGCGTTCGTGGCGGCGGTCGAACGAGGGATGACGACGCGATCGACGGTGCAGACCCGGGCGGCCGGCGGGCTGTTCCTGCCCTACCCGGACAAGCGGCGCCAGATGCCCTGGTTCCAGGCGACCATGACGCTCAACCCCTCGGGCGACAACCAGCGCGGCAAGTACAAGTCGGCCTACCACCGCGAGCCGTTCGCACCGGAGCAGATCGCCGCCTTCCGGGACTGGTTGGTGCGCGACATCGAAGGGGCGGACCTCTCGAACACGCTGGTCCAGATCGACTCCTACGGTTGCCGGATCAACGCCCGCAGTCCCGAGGAGACGGCCGTCCCGCAGCGCGACTCGATCATGAAGCTGCAGTACCAGACGTACTGGACGGACCCGGCCGAGGACGAGAAGCACCTGGCCTACCTGAGCGGGCTGTACCGCGACGTCTACCGGGGGACGGGCGGGGTCCCGGAGGTCGACACCGCGACGGACGGCGCCTACGTCAACTACCCGGACAACGACCTGGGTACCGCCGACCAACCCGACCCTGCCTACCCGCGCCTCTATTACAAGGGCAACTATCCACGGCTGCAGCGCGCCAAGGCCCACTGGGACGGGAAGGAGGTGTTCCACCATGCCCAGTCCATCATCCCGGCCGAGTCCTGAGCAGTGAGCCCTGAGCAGTGGGCCCAGAGCCCAGAGTCCTGAGCCTTGAGCGCTGAGCCCGAAAGCCGGTGCCCCGAAGGCGTGGGGAGGCGCCCCCGCAACCCCACGCCCGTGACACGACCCGGGCCCGCTCCGTTACGCGGCCCGCTCCGTCTCCTCCTCGACGATCCGTCCGTCCCGGACCTCGATCACCCGGTCGGCGAGCCCCATCAGCGTCGGGTCGTGGGTGGCGACCAGCACCGTGACGCCCTCGCTGCGCACCACCGCGCGCAGCAGCTCCATGATCGAGCGGCCGGTCTCGGAGTCCAGCTGACCGGTCGGCTCGTCGGCGATGATCAGGCTGGGCTCGTTGGCCAGCGCACGGGCGATGGCGACGCGCTGCTGCTGGCCGCCGGACAGCTCGCCGGGGCGCTGGTTGGCGTGGTCGGCGAGCCCGACCAGGGCGAGCAGGGTGTGGGCGCGCTCCTCGCGTTCGGCGGCCGGGGCCTTGCGCAGTCGCATGGGCACGCCGACGTTCTCGGCGGCGGTGAGCATCGGGATCAGCCCGAAGGACTGGAAGACGAAGCCGATCCGCTCCCGCCGCAGGGCGAGTCGACCGTCCTCGTCCAGCCCGGCGAGGTCGATGCCGTCCAGCGCGATGCTGCCGCCGGTCGGCGTGTCCAGGCCGCCGACCAGGTTGAGCAGGGTGGTCTTGCCGGAGCCGGACCGGCCCTTGAGTGCGGCCAGTTCTCCGCGGCCGACGGTGAACGACACGCCGCGCAGGGCGTGCACGGTCCGCTCGCCGGTGCCGAAGCTGCGGCGGAGATCGGTCACGGCCACCATCGGCTGGGTGGTGGCGGTGTCGGCGGTGTCGGCGGTGGCGGCCTGATGCTGCGTCATGCGACGTCCCCCCTGTGGGCGTGGCGGCCCGGTTGTAGCCGGGTCCCGTCCGGGTCTACGGATATGTCTGTTCCGGTGGTTCACCTTCCCGGGCGGGAATCCGAGAAGAGGGCGTCCCGGGCCAAAAGGGCGCGCCGAAGCCGGAGTTGTGAAGTGTGCATGGCATTCAAGTGGGGGCATCCCCGGCCGGGATGCTATCAATGAAAGGAATTTGCTCACTGGTTACTTGATTCGCGCAAGTCCCTTCCGTTCCTGGATCGAATCTGACAGCATCGTCCGCTATCCGGCGACCGATTGCCGGTGATCAATGCGCCGGTGTGCTCGCGATGTGTCCGTCTGTGGCCGATTTGTACTCGGGCCGGATCGATGAGCGGGGCCCGGGGATGCAACCGGGGACGTAATCCGGGGGAGGAACTTGATGCTCGGCTTCGTCGTGCGCCGACTGCGCGGGCGAGTGCCGCTGGCTGCCGCTGTCCTGTTTGCGGTGCTGATCACCACGTCTGTGCTGACCGCCTTGGTGGCCTTCAACAGCAGCGTCGGTGAGGCCGGCCTGCGGCAGGCGCTCCAAGGGTCCGGTCACGCCCGGACCACGGTGGCGGTGACCGGTGAGCACGGGCTCGACCAGCGGTCCAAGGACGAGGCGGCGCTCGCCGCCTACCGGCAGAAGCTCTTCGGAGACCTGCCCGTCCACACCGACAGCCTGACGCGCAGCCGTTCCTACAGCCTGCCGGTCTCCGGCGCCGCTGCTGACGGCACACCCGTGACCGGCACGCCCGCGACCGGAACGCCCGCAACCGGCACGCCCGCGACCACCACGCCCGCGACGGGCAGCGGCGCGGGCAGCGCCCCCGGCGCCCCGCTCGACCTCACGGTCCTCGCCGACCTCGACCGCGGCCGGGTCCAACTGGTGGCCGGCGCCTGGCCGGGTGCCGCCACCGTGCCGGTGCAGTCCGCCGCCCCGGAGGCCGCCGTCCCGCAGAGCCTGCTGCGCCGGCTCGGTCTGACCGAGCAGGCCCTGCCCGCCGAGGTCCGGCTCGTCGACCGGAACGACGGCAAGCCGCTGACCGTCCGGATCACCGGCGTCTACCGGGCCACCGACCCGACCGCCCCGTACTGGCGGATCGACCCGGTCGGCGGCCACGAGATCGAGGTCGGCGGCTTCACCACCTTCGGCCCGATGATGGTCGACCGGAGCGCCTTCGCCACGGCCGGCCTGGTCCAGGGCGGCGTCGGCTGGTCGCTGGACGCCGACTTCTCCGGCGCCGACCGGGCCGCCGCGCAGGCCGTCGGCAACCGCGCCCAGCACCTCTCCGAGGAACTGCGCGGCACCGCCTCGCTCGGCGCGACGACCGACCTGCCGGACATCATGCGCGAGCTGTCCGACAGCATGGTGGTCGCCCGGTCCACCCTGCTGATCGGCGCCCTCCAGCTGGCGGTGCTCGCCGCGGCGGCCCTGCTGCTGGTCGTCCACCTGATCGCCGCGCGGCAGGAGTCCGAGAACGAGATCCTCGCCGCGCGCGGCGCCTCGGCCTTCAGGCTCGGCTCCTTCACCGCCCTGGAGTCGCTGCTGCTGGCCCTGCCCGCAGCGGTCTTCGCACCACTGCTGACCCCGTTCCTGGTCCGCGCGCTGGCCGGCCTCGGCAGTTCCCGCCAGGTCGCCCTGGACACCGGCATCAGCTGGTCGCTCTGGCCGGTGGCCGTGATCTGCGCGTTCGCCTGCATCCTGCTGGCCACCGTGCCCAGCGTGGTGCGCGGCGTCGGTGCCGCGCTGCGCCGCCGGGCCGGACGCCGTCAGGCCGTGGTCTCCGGCGTCGCCCGCAACGGCGGCGACCTCGCCGTGCTCGCCCTGGCCGTGCTCGCCTACCAGCAGCTCGACCAGTACGGCGGCGGGCTGTCCCCCGACTCCACCGGCCGGCTCGACGTGGACCTGCTGCTGGTCGCCACCCCGACCCTCGCACTGTGCGCCGGGACCCTGGTGGTGCTGCGGCTGCTCCCGCTCGTCGCCCGGCTCGGCGCCCGCGCGGCGGCCCGCGGCCGCGGCCTCGGGCCCGCCATGGTCGGCTGGCAGCTGGCCCGCCGGCCCGGCCGCGCCACCGGACCCGTCCTGCTGCTCGTCATGGCCGTGGCCACCGGTGTCCTGGCGCTCGGTCAGCACGCCACCTGGACCTCCTCCCAGCGCGACCAGGCCGCCTTCGCCACAGGCGGGGGCCTGCGCATCTCCGGTTCGCACAACGCGCCGATGGGCCAGGGCGGCCGCTACGGCAGCCTTCCCGGCGGCGACCGACTGGTCGCGGTGGTGCGCGACGAGCAGCCGCTGCAGGGCGGTGCCGGCCAGCTGATGGCCGTGGACGCCGCCGCCTTCGCCGACCGCGTCCCGGTCCGCTCCGACCTGCTCGACGGCCACACCGGCAAGGAGGTCTTCGGCACGCTCGCGGCCCCGGCCCCCGTCGGCATCCCGCTGCCCGGCTCCCCGCTGCGGATCGACGCCGACATCGCGGTGAGCCAGCAGGACGCGACCAAGTGGATCAGCAGTGCGGTCCACCCCGAGGTCCGGCTGCTGCTGCGCGACCGCTTCGGTCTGGTCCACAAGGTCCCGTTCGGCGATCTCCCGCTGAAGGGCGATGTCCGCTCCTCGATCCGGCTCGACGCGCTGGTCGACGCCCCGGTGGGCTCGGTCGCCGCCCCGCTGACCGTGGTCGGCGCGACCGTCGCCTTCAGCGACCGCAGCGACGGCGAGGTCGCGGTGCGGAACCTGGCCGTCGCGGAGACCGCCGACGGACCCTCCACCGCCGTCGCGTTGCCGGCCGGCACCGGGTGGAACATCAAGCCCCCGGCCTCCCGCAACCCCGCGGACAACTCGCCGGTGGCCGCGCTCGCCTCCGAAGCGGCCGCCGCCGACAACCTGTTCACGGTCCGCTACCACTCCGCCCGCGGCATCGGCGACTCCGTGCGCGCCGTGCTGCTCCCGACCGGGTCGGCCCAGCCCGCCGCCGTCAACGGTGTCGCCACCCGCGACTACCTGAAGGCCGTCGGAGCCTCGGTCGGCGACACCCTCCAGGTGCCGCTCAGCGGGGTCGTCGTCCCGGTGAAGGTGACCGGCGCGGTCGAGGCCATGCCGGTGGCCGGCCGGCGGGCGCTGGTGATGGACCTCGACTCGGCCGCCCGGATGCTGTCCGCCCAGGACCGCAACCTGCCGACCCGCACCGAGTGGTGGCTGCCCGCCACCGGGCCGGGCGACCGCGCCCCGGCCGAGGCCGCCGCCGCCCTGCGCGCCGCTCCCGGAAGCCAGGACCTCGCGCTCTACGACGAGGTCTCCGACGGGCTCCTCGGCGACCCGGTCGGCGCCGCCCCGCAGAGCGCGCTGATGGCCATCGCGATCGTCACCGCCGTGCTCGCCGCGATCGGCTTCGCCGCCGCGGTGGCCGGCTCCGCCCACGAGCGCTCCCGGGACTCCGCGCTGCTGCTCGCCCTGGGCGCCCCGCGCAAGCAGGTCACCCGCACCGTCGCCGCCGAGAACGCGGTGCTGGTCGGCCTCGGCGGGATCGTCGGCCTCGCCCTGGGCGCCCTGCTCGTCCGGCTGATCGTGCCCTTCGTGGTGCTGACCCCGGCCGCCCGCCGCCCGGTGCCCGAGGCCCTGGTCGAGCTGCCGTACGGTCAGGCGCTGCTGTTCGCGGCCGCGATCGCCGCCGTTCCGCTGCTGTCGGCCTTCCTGCTCGGGCGCCGGCGTCGAGACGTGGCTTCCCGGCTGCGCCACGTGGAGGAGATGTGACCACCAAGGCCGGCACCACCGTGCCCACCCCCGCGCCGGGGCCCGTGTCCGGGCCCGGGCGCGCCCACCGGCCCGCGCCCTGGGTCCGCACCCGGCTGCGCGCGATGCCGCTGGCCGCGCTGCTCACGGCGGCCCTCGCCTTCGTCACCGTGTTCCTGGCGGCGGCCTTCCCGCGGGTCGCGGACCGGAGCGCGGACACCGCGCTCCAGGAGTTCACCCGAAGCCTGGGCACCGGCGTCACCAACCTGGAGTTCACCGCCGAAACGGGCCGCGCGGACTCCGGGGCGGACCTCGACGCCATCCAGCGGAAGCTGGGCGAGCGGATCGGACGGGACCTCCCGCTGGGCTCGTCGGCCCAGGCCTACGGCACCCGGGTCAAGACCGGGCGTCAGATGTTCAACCCGGGGTACACCCGGCTCTCCGAAAGAGCCACCCCGGCGCTCGGCCTGTACTACCTGCACGGACTCGCCGACCGGGCGACCCTGACCGCGGGCACCTGGCCGGGCCCGGCCCCGGCCGACGGCCCGCTGCCGATCGTGCTGAGCCAGCAGGCCGCCGAGGCCGTCAACATCAAGGTCGGCGACGTCATCGAGAGCGGCACCGACGGACCCGTCGCGCTGCGCAGCACCGTGGTCGGCCTCTACCGGGTCAACGATCCCCAGGACCCGTTCTGGGAGGGGCTCGGCTGTCCGGCCAGGGCCTGCCTGGGCCTCAAGGGCGATGACGCCTGGTACTGGACCAGCGGCTTCGTCGACGGCGGCAGCCTGACCGCGCTGGCCCGCTGGGGTTCGAGCGGACAGAACTTCTGGCGGCTGCCCGTCGACCCCGACGCACTGCACGCCGACCAGCTCGACCGGACCCGCGCGACACTCGCCTCGTACATGGCCGGCCCCGGCATGACCGCGCTGATCGACTCGACCCTCCGGGCCGACCTGCACGCCACCTCGCTGATGCCGGACGTCCTCGCCCGGGCCGCCGACCGCTACCAGGCCGCCGGCCCGCTGGGCGCCATCGGGCCCGCCGGGGTCGCCGGCGTCGCGGTCGTGGTGCTCTGCCTGGCCGCGGCGCTCAGCACGGACCGGCGCACCGCCGAGATCCGCTTGCTCCAGGCCCGTGGCGGCTCGCGCGGCGGAGTGCTGCTGCGGCTGCTCGCCGAGGGCGCGGTGACGGTGCTGCCCCCCGCCGTGCTCGGCACGGCCCTCGCGCTGGTGCTGCTGCCCACTTCGCGCTGGGGCAACTCGGTGGTGCTCGCACTCGCCGTGACCCTGTTCGCGATCCTGGCCTTCCCGGCCCGGGCCGCGCTGCTCTGGGCGCGTCCGCGGGCGGCCGGCGGCTGGCGCCGGGTGATCGGCGAGCTCGCCGTGCTGGCCGTCACCGCCGCCGCCGTGGCCGAGGTCCGCCGTCGCGGCGTCGGCCACCCGGGCAGTTCGGTGGACCCGCTGCTGGTGGCCGCCCCGCTGCTGCTCGCCGTCTCCGGCGGGCTGCTGCTGGCCCGGATCGAGCCGGTCGTGGTCGGCTGGCTGGCGGCACTGGCCGGTCGCGGCCGCGGACTGGTCGGGTTCCTCGGTCTGGTCCGGGCGGCCCGCGACAACTCGGGGCGCCGCCGGCCCTCCGCACTGCCGCTGCTGGCCCTGCTGATCGCCGTCACGGCCACCGGTTTCGGCGCCACCGTGCTCACCGCGGTGGACCAGTCCCGCACCCGTGCCGCGCGCATCACCACCGGTGGCGACGTGTCCGTCAGCGTCCCGGTCTACGCGACCCTGCCGGAGGCCTTCACCAGGGCGGCCGGCGAACTGCCCGGCGTCCGGGCCGCCACCGGCGCCTGGATCGAGGAGCGGGCCACCTTCATCGGCGGCGACCGGGGCACCACCGACGCCATCCTGGTGGTGGTCGAGCCCGACGCCTACGCGGAGATCTCCCGCACGGCCGGGGTCGGCCAGTACGACCCGGCCGGGCTGGCCGCCGCTCCGGGCGGCAAGGACAGCCCGGTGCCCGCGCTGTTCAGCCGGGACCTGGCCGAGCGACTGGCCACGGGCGCGCCGCAGGTGCGCACGCCCGGCGGCAGCCAGATGGCCACCACCGTCGCCGGGATCGTCACCGCCACGCCCGCCCTGCCGGACCCCGGCAAGCCGTTCGTCGTGGTGCCGGCCGGCCCCGCCACGGAGCACCTGCCGGAGCTCAAGCGGGCGACCAAGGTGAACAAGTGGTTCGCTGTCGGCGACGTCGACCCGGTCCGGGTCCGCGCCCTGCTGATCGAGAGCGGCATCGGCGGCGGCGCGAATCTGGGGAAGCACGCCAAACTGGTCGACGAAGAGGCCAAGGCGGCGGGAAAGACCTCCGGTGGCCTGCCCCCCGGCTACGCGGTGCACAGCAGCCGCGACAAGATCGCCGAGCTGGCCGCCGACCCGGTGCAGCACGCGGCCGGACGGCTGTTCTGGTACTCGGGCCTCGCCGCCGCCGGGTTCGCCCTGCTGGCCGTGCTGCTGACGCTGCTGCGGGCCGCGCCGGACCGCACGGCGGTGCTCGCCCGGCTGCGCACCATGGGCCTGCGGCCCAGGCAGGGCCTGGCACTGATCGTCGCCGAGTCGCTGCCGCAGACCCTGGCGGCGGCCGTCGGCGGCGGCCTGGTCGCCCTGGCCGCGGTCGCCCTGCTCGGGGGCGCCTTCGACCTCTCGGCCCTGGTCGGAGCCACGGTCGCCGACACCCTGGCCCCGGCGGTGATGCCGGTGCTGCTGCCCACCGTCGGTCTGACCCTGGTGGTCTGCCTCGGTGTGGTGGTGGAGACGCTGGTCGCCGGCCGGCGCCAGATCGCCACCGAACTGCGCGCGGGGGAGCGGCAATGAGGCCGGGAACGGCGGCGGCCGCGAGCGCGGCCGTGCGGCCGGAGACAGCGGCGGCCGGCGGCGCGGCGGGAAGGCCGCGACCGGCGGCCGGGAGCGGTGAACGGGCCGTGACAGCGGCGCGGGTCGCCGGGACAGTGGAGAGCGGTGCGATGAAGCAGACAGTCGAGACAGGAGACGAGCGGTGATGAGCACTCCCCAGGAGCGGACGGTCGTCGAGGCCCCCAGCCTCCAGGAGCTCCAGCAGCGGGCCCTCGCCGCCGCCTCGCCCAAGGCGTACGGCGAGGGATCGGCCATCGTCTGCGACCGGCTGGTCCGGATCTTCAGCGCGGAGGGGGTCGAGGTCCAGGCGCTCCAGGGCCTGGAACTGACCATCCGCCAGGGCGACCTGGTCGCCCTGGTCGGCGCCTCGGGCAGTGGCAAGTCCACCCTGCTCACCATCCTCGCCGGGCTGGACGTGCCGACCGCCGGCACCGCCACCGTGGCCGGCTGCGACCTGCTGGAGATGTCGGTCAAGGAGCGGCTGCGCTACCGGCGCGAGGTGGTCGGCTTCATCTGGCAGCAGACCGCCCGCAACCTGCTGCCCTTCCTCACCGCCGCCGAGAACATCGCGCTGCCGATGCAGCTGCGCGGCCGCCGTTCCGGCGCCGGCGGGGCGAAGCAGCAGGCGGTCCGGGTGGCCGAGCTGATGGAGGCACTGGAGATCGGCGAGCTCGCCCACCGCAAGCCCAACGAGCTCTCCGGCGGCCAGCAGCAGCGGGTGGCGATCGCGGTGGCGATGGCCAACAACCCGCCGGTGCTGCTCGCCGACGAGCCCACCGGCGAGCTGGACTCGGAGACGGCCGGGATCATCTTCGAGTCCTTCCGCACCGTCAACCGCGAACTGGGCGCCACCGTCGTGATCGTCACCCACGACCCGATGGTCGCGGGCGAGGTCCGCCGCACGGTCGCGATCCGGGACGGGCGGACCGCCAGCGAGGTGCTGCGCCGCACCGTGACGGACGAGCACGGCGAGGAGTCGGTGAACGAGCGCGAGTACGTGATGCTGGACCGCAGCGGCCGGGTGCAGCTGCCGGTCAAGTTCCTGGAGTCGCTCGGCATGGAGCACCGGGTGGCGGTCGACCTCGCGGCCGACCACATCGAGGTCCGGCCGGACGACATCGCCGGGCACTGACCCGGGAGCGCGTTGCCGACCGGGGGCGCGCACTGATCGGAGCGCGCCCGCCCGGAACACATCCGCCCGGAGCGCGCCGGTCCCGGGAGGCGGTCGCCGCCTCCCGGGACGGTCAGCCGTCGCCGCCCATCCGCTGGAAGAGGCCGCTGCCCTCGGCCTCGGTACGGAGGTCGGGCGGTGCCTCCCGCGCGGCGCGATCGCCGCGTGAGGTGGCGGTGCAGAGGGCGAAGACGATCAGGGCACTGGCCGCCACGGCGAGGATGCCCAGCGCGGTCAGGACGCGTAGCCAGGTCAAGGTAGTGCCTCCTGGGGGACGGTGCGGCCCGCACTGACCTGCACGACGCCGCCGGGGATGTATCGGCAGGCCGGGCCGCACGGTCGAGTGCCCACGGACGGTTCTTCCCGCCGGATGGTGCACAAGAGGTCGCCCACGTGGGCGCTCGAAGCACTTTCAGGGCGTGTCACACCCCGTTGCGCGCCCCCACGGTGGCGGCCGCCCGTCCGGTCCCGCCGCTTATCTGGGCCCGCAGGGCGACGAGGTCCGGCTTCCCGAGCCCGTTCAGCGGGATCGCGGGCAGCAGCAGGAGTGTGTCGGGGGCGCATCGGTCGAGGCCGCGCGCCCGGCACCACCGGTGCAGCTGCTCGGCCGTCAGCCGCGAGCCGGGGGCGAGGGCGACGGCGGCGTGCACCCGCTCCAGACGGTCCGGGTCGGTGGTCGTGAACATCACCGCCTCCCGGACCTCCGGGTGGGTGCGCAGCGGCTCCTCGATCTCGCGGGGGAACACATTGTGCCCCTCGATGATCGCCATCGGGCTCCGCCGCCCGGCCACCGTCAGATAGCCGGCCGCGTCCAGGCTGCCCAGGTCGCCGGTGTGCAGCCAGCCGTCCCTGAACACCCGCTCGGTCAGCTCCGGGTCGCGCCAGTAGCCCGCCATGGCGGTCGGCGTGCGGACACAGATCTCCCCGGTCCGGTCCGGCGGCAGCTCGGCGCCGTCCTCGTCCAGGATGCGCAGCCCGGTGTCCGGGTACGGCCGGCCGGCGGTGGTCAGCAGCCGCGGTGCCAGGTGCTCGTCCGGTCCCAGCCGGGCGACCGGCCCGCACTCCGTCAGGCTGTAGGTCTGGTGCAGCACCCGGCCCAGTCGCCGGGTCGCCTCGGCGAGGCGCCGCGGCGAGGCCGCGCAGCCGGTGTAGCCGACCCGGCGCAGGCTGCCGGTGTCGGTGCTGGGCAGCAGCGGGTGGTCCAGCAGCCGGTACAACAGGTGCGGCGGCAGGTACATCCGGGACACCCGGTGCCGCTCGACCGCCGCCAGCACGGCCCCGGCGTCGAAACCGTCCTGCATCACCACCGTGCCGCCCGCGGCCAGCGCCAGATCCGCCGTGGTGCCGCCGCCGTGGCAGAGCGGGGTGCACAACAGGAAGACCGACCCGGACAGCAGCCGTGGGCGCGGCGGACGGGTGAAGCGGCGCAGCACCCCCTTCGGACGCCCGGTGGTGCCGCCGGTGAACCGCACCGCCATCACGTCCTCGGGCCGGTAACGGGGTTCGAACGGGGCGGGGGAGCGGGCCGCGGCGAGCTCCAGCAGGTCCGTGCCGAGCCCGAGCGGTGCCGGGCCCAGGGAGAGCAGAGCGGCCGAGGGCACGGCCCGGGCGATCCCTTCGGCCGCCGCCGCGCACCGGACCGGGTCGAAGACCAGCGCGGAGGTCCCGGCGAACTCCGCCAGCGCCACCTGCTCCGCGACCGGCCCGTCCGGGAACGGCATCGCGACCCGGCAGCCCAGCAGGTTCGCGGCCAGCCGCACCAGCAGCGCCTCCGGCCGGTTCCCGGCCAGCACCGTCACCCCGTCCCCGCGCCCGAGCCCGGCCCGCTCCAGTGCCCGGGCGGCGCGGTGGACCAGGTCCAGGCACTGCTGCGCGCTCCACGCCCCGTCCGCGGACCGGATCGCCACCCGGCCGGGATCGCGCGCCAGCCCGTCCAGCACCAGCGCGGTGTACGTCGGAGCCGCCTCCGCCATGGCCCGCCCTCCTGTCTGACGGCGTGTCAGCCTAGTGGATGTCCGGCCCCACGGATGCACTGCGGTCGACCGGGGCCCCACGGGCACCGGCGCGCGGGCGGGGGCGGGCCGTGGCCCCGGTGTCAGCCCAGCAGCCGCGACCAGGCACCGGCGCGCGGCCGGGGGCGGGGTTGTTGTTAGGGTTCCCGGTCGGACGTGAACGGGGGCTCGGGCTGGTGGGCGGCAGGGTGGACGCGGTCGTGGCGCCGTACGGAGTGGTCGATCTGCGGGGCGAGGCCGGGGCGGGCTTCGTCACCGCCTACCCGGCCGACGCCGTCGTGGTGGTGTCCGGGCTGCCCGGGGCCGGGAAGAGCACGCTGCTGCGCCGCTGGTCCGGGGCGGCGGTCCGGGCGGTGGACCCGCGGACGGTGCACGAGGCCTGCGAGGCGGTGATGCCCGCCGCCCTGCCGTACGCGGTGTACCGGCCGTGGGCCCGGCTGGAGCACTTCCGGCTGCTGCGCTCCTCGGTGCGCGGCGGGGGTCCGCTGCTGGTGCACGACTGCGGCAGCCGGGCCTGGATGCGGCGCTGGCTCGCCCGGGAGGCGGGCCGGCAGGGCCGCGAACTGCACCTGGTGCTGCTGGACGTCGGCGCCGCCACCGCGCTGGACGGTCAGCGGGCCCGCGGCCGGCGTGCCTCCGCCAGGGTCTTCGCCCGCCACCGCCGCGGCCTGGAGGGGCTGTTGGCCGCCTTCACCCGGCACGTGCGCTCCGACGGCCCGATGCCGACGCCGGAGGCCTCGTCCGTGCTGCTGCTGGACGCCGTCTCCCGCGCCCGCGCCGAGACGGTGCGCTTCGGAGCGGGCTGACCGTCGGCCGCGGGCGGGCCCGGCCGGCCGGGTGCCGCAGGCAGGGCCGCCCGGCCACCGGCCGCGAGCGGGCCCGTGACGGGCGAGAATCGGCCTACCCGGGGACCATGATCGCCGGATCGGCCCGCGGCCGCCCCCGGCACTGCCAGACTGGGGCCGGCAGAGTCCGTCACGGAGAGAGGTCACACCCCGCATGTCCAGCAGCGCCGTCGTCGAGAATCCGTGGTTCCGCAGGTTCAACCCGTCCGACTCCGCGCCCGCCCGGATCGTGATCTTCCCGCACGCCGGCGGCTCGGCCAGCTACTACCTGGAGTACGCCAACGCGCTGGCGCCGCACGCCGATGTGCTCGCCGTCCAGTACCCCGGCCGGCAGAACCGCATCGGCGAGCCGACGATCGGCTCGGTGACCGGACTCGCCGAGGAGCTCGCCCGGGAACTGCGGGAGTGGGCGGACCGGCCGCTGACCTTCTTCGGGCACAGCATGGGCGCGGCCGTCGCCTTCGAGACGGTCCGGTGCTTCGAGCGCGACGGCGTGAAGGGGCCCGACCGGCTGTTCGTCTCGGCCGGCCGCGCGCCCTCGCTGCCCCGCACGACCAGGATCCACCAGCTGCCGGACGACGAACTGCTCGCCGAGATCTCCGCGCTCGGCGGCACGGACGAGCGGGTCCTCGCCCTCTCCGCCCTGCGCGAGCTGATCCTGCCGAGCCTGCGGGCCGACTACACGGCCGTCGAGACCTACCGCAGCGCCCCGGACGCGACCGTGTCGCTGCCGATCACCGCCCTGGCGGGGGAGTCCGACGTGCACGCCACCGTCGACCAGGTCGGCCAGTGGGAGCGGCACACCACCGGCGCCTTCGACCTGCGGGTCTTCCGGGGCGGGCACTTCTACCTGGCCGACCGGACCGCGGACGTGGTGGAGGTGATCACCGCGCACCTGCGCGGCTGAGCCGGTCCGGGTGGGCACCCGGAGCGGCGGCCCACCCGCGGCGGCCCCGCGAAGGTCCTGCGGCGCCCTGCTGCGGCCCGGCGGCGCCGCGAACGGGCGCCGCGAACCGGACACCGGGCCGGCCCTCGAACCGACGTGCCCGAACCGGTGACCGGAGCGCTCCCGCTCGACTACTGTGCCTGGTTGACGGCCCATCAGCAGATCATCGGGAGGCAGCCGTGCGCCGGATCGCCGTTGTCGGAGCGGGCCAGGCCGGCCTCCAGCTCGCGCTCGGGCTGGTGGCGGACGGGTACCGGGTGACGCTGGTCGCCGAGCGCACCCCGGAGCAGCTGCGCGCCGGCCGGGTGCTGTCCACCCAGGCGATGTTCGGCCCCGCGCTGCGGATCGAGGCGGCCGCCGGGCTGGACCTCTGGGCGGATCGGGCGCCGTCCGTCTCCTCGGTGGAGGCGGTGCTGGCGGCGCCCCCGGGCGTGCGCGCGCTGGAGTACACCATGACGCTGGACGAGCCCGCCCAGTCGGTGGACCAGCGGCTCAAGCTGGCCGGCTGGCTGGAGCTGCTGGCCGAGCGCGGCGGCGAGATCGAGTACCGCACGCTGGACCGCGCCGGACTGCACGAGCTGGCCCGACGGCACGAGCTGACCGTGGTCGCCGCCGGGCGCGGCGCCCTGTCCGGGATCTTCGAGCGCGACGCCGTCCGCTCGCCCTTCGACCGGCCGCAGCGGGCCCTGTCCTGCCTGTACGCGCACGGAGTCGGCTCGCCGGACCCGGCCGCCGGCCCGAGGGCCCGGATGAACGCCCTGCCCGGCCTCGGCGAGCTGTACCTGCAACCGGCGCTCACCCTCTCCGGCCCCTGCGACATCCTGCTCTGGGAGGCGATCCCCGGCGGCCCGCTCGACGCGTTCGGCGACGCCCCGCCGCCGGACGTCCAACTGGCCCGGATCCGCGAGCTGTTGGGCGAGTACCTGCCCTGGGAGGCCGAGCTCTGGACGCAGGCCGAGCCGACCGACGCCGGGGCCGGGCTGTTCGGTGCCGTCACCCCGGTGGTCCGGCGTCCGGTGGCCGAACTCGGCTCGGGCGTGGAGGCCGTCCACGTGCTGGGCCTCGGCGACGCGGTGGTGGTGACCGACCCGATCACCGGCCAGGGCGCCAACAACGCCGCCCGGGCGGCCGAGGCCTGCCGCCGGGCGGTCGTCGAGCACGGCGACGCCCCGTACACGGCCGACTGGATGTGCCGCAGCGCGGAACGGTTCTGGCAGCAGCAGTCCCGCCACAGCGTGGAGTTCACGGCCGCGATGCTGACCGTCCCGGAGCACCTCCAGGCCGTGTTCGCGGCCGCCGCCGAGCACCCGGAGGTCGGCCGCCGGCTCGCCAACACCTACGCCGAGCCGAGCGACCACGCCGCCTGGCTGGCCACCCCCGAGCTCACCGCCGCCTACCTGGCCTCGGTCGGGTCGTAACCGAGGTCGCAGCGCAGGCAAGGTCGGGTCGCAGCCGAGGTCGGGAGGCGGCCGCACTCGGGCGCGGCGACCCGCACTTGCCGCCGGGCGGTCCGCGGGACGACGCTGGAGGGGAACGGCAACGAGCGCGGGAGGCGTCGCCCGTGGACGGACAGGAGCCCGCGGGCCGGTCCGCCGTCGGCCACCGGAGCGTGCCGCACACGGCCGACCTGCAGGTCGAGGCCTGGGCACCGACGGCCGAGGGCTGCATCGGCGAACTGGTGCGCGCCGTCGTCGCCGGCTTCGCCGACCTCGGCGGCGCCCGGATCGTCGGCGAGCGGAACTGCACCGTCCTCGCGGTGAGCGACCCGGACCTGCTCGCGGGCGTCCTGGAGGAGGTCGTCTACCGGATGGACGCCGACGGCGAACTGCCGGTGGCGGTGGCGATCGGGCCGATCGAGGGCCTGGACGGCGCCCGCCGGGTGACGGTCCGCTTCCGGATGGCCGACGCCGCCACGGCCACCCTGGTCGGCGCCGTACCGAAGGCCGTCGCACTGCACGACCTGGACCTGAGCGCCGGACCGGACGGCTGGACCTGCCGGGTCACCGTGGACGTCTGAGCCCGGCCCCGAGCGAAGCGGACCGGACCTGCGGGAGCGGGGTGAGCGAGGTGGAGATCGTACTGGTCGAGGCGGGCCGGAACCGCTGGCGGATCGAGCCGCGGCCGCCGATGCGGGTGCCCGGCGTGGTGTTCGCGACCGCTGCGCTGCTGCCGCAGGCCGCCGGGGACAAGGCCCTGGAGCAGGTGGCGAACGTGGCGACGCTGCCCGGGATCGTCCGCGCCTCCTACGCGATGCCCGACGTGCACTGGGGCTACGGCTTCCCGATCGGCGGGGTCGCCGCCACCGACGTCGAACGGGGCGGGGTGGTCTCGCCCGGCGGGGTGGGCTTCGACATCTCCTGCGGTGTCCGGCTGCTGGCGGCCGGCATCGGCCGGGACGAACTCGACCGCGAACGGCTCGACCGCCTGATGGACCTGCTGGACCGCACCGTCCCGCGCGGCCTGGGCCGGGGCGGCCTGTGGCGGCTGTCCGGGGCGGAGGAACTGGACGAACTCCTGCTCGGCGGCGCCCGCTACGCCGTCGAGCACGGCCACGGCGTGCCCCGCGACCTGGAACGCTGCGAGGACCGCGGCGTGCTGGCCGGTGCGGCCCCCGGCGAGGTGAGCACCCGGGCGGTCGAGCGCGGGCTGCAGCAGGTCGGCAGCCTCGGCTCGGCCAACCACTTCCTGGAGGTGCAGGCCGTCGACCGGGTGCACGACCCGGGGACCGCCGCCGCCTTCGGACTGCGGCCCGGCCAGGTCTGCGTCATGATCCACTGCGGCTCGCGCGGCCTCGGCCACCAGATCTGCACCGACCACGTCCGCGCCATGGACCGAGAACTGCACCGCTACCGGATCGAGGTCCCCGACCGCCAGCTCGCCTGCACCCCGGTCGACTCCCCGCGCGGCCGCGCCTACCTGGGCGCCATGACCGCCGCCGCCAACTACGGCCGGGCCAACCGGCAGCTGCTCTCGGAGTCGGCCCGCCGCGCCTTCGCCACGGTGCTCGGGGTCGGACTGGAACTGGTCTACGACGTCTCGCACAACCTCGCCAAGCTGGAGACCCACGAGGTGGACGGCGAGCTCCGGACGCTGTGCGTGCACCGCAAGGGCGCCACCCGGGCCCTGCCGCCCGGCGACCCCGACCTGCCCGCCGACCTGATGGAGGCAGGGCAGCCCGTGCTGGTGCCCGGCACCATGGGCACCGCCTCGTACGTCATGGTCGGCCTGCCCGGCAACGAGGCCTTCCGCTCCGCCTGCCACGGCGCCGGGCGGGTGCTGAGCCGCCACCAGGCGCTGCGCACCGTGCGCGGCGAGCGGCTGAAGAGCGAGCTGGAGGCACGGGGCATCGCGGTGCGGCCGGCCTCCTGGCGGGCACTGGCCGAGGAGACGCCCGAGGCGTACAAGGACGTCGACGCGGTGGCCGCCGTCACGGAGGCCGCCGGGCTCGCCCGCCAGGTCGCCCGGCTGGTGCCGTTGGGCGTGTGCAAGGGGTGAGCCCGGGGGAGCGAGGGGTGAGTTCGCCGCACCGGTCCGGGCGCGTCCCTCGACTCGCCGGGCCGGGCGCGCTTTGATGTCGGACGCATCCGTCACCGTCACCGTCACCGGAGCGCGCCCGTCACGGGAGCGCGTCCGTCACAGGAGGTGGTCATGCCGGGGAACCCGGAGCCAGCCGTCGACCGCCGGGGCGCCGGCGACGGCCCCGTGATCGAACTGCGCTCGCTCACCAAACGCTACGGCGGCACGGTCGGCATCGAACGGCTGGACGTGTCGGTCGAGGCCGGCGAGGTGTTCGGCCTGCTCGGCCCCAACGGCGCCGGGAAGACCACCACGCTGCGCTGCCTGGTCGGCCTGCTCAGCCCCAGCGACGGGCAGGTGCGGGTGCTCGGCCTGGACCCGGTGGCCGACCACGGCCGGCTCGCCCCCTCGATCGGCTACCTGCCCGGCGAACTGCGGCTCTACCCCGAGCTCACCGGACAGCAGACCCTCGACCTGCTCGCCGCCCTCCAGGGCGCGCCGGTACCGCGCCAGCAGGAGCTGTGCGATCGCCTCAAGCTCTCCCGCGCCGACCTGGCCCGGCCGGTGGGGCAGTACTCGCGCGGCATGAAGCAGAAGCTCGGGCTCGTCCAGTCGCTCCAGCACCGGCCGCCGGTGGTGGTGCTGGACGAACCGAGCGAGGGACTCGACCCGCTGGTCCAGGAGACCTTCTACGAACTGCTCGCCGAGGAGACCGCCGCCGGGCGGACCGTCCTGCTCTCCAGCCACGTGCTGCCCGAGGTGCAGCGGACCTGCGGCCGGGTCGCCATCGTCCGCCACGGCCGGCTGGTCACCGTCCGCTCGGTGGCCGAACTGCGCCAGGCCCGGGCCCGCAGGGTCCGGCTGCTCCTCGACGACGGGCGCGGCGCCAGGCCGCTCGGCACCGCGGAGCGCTGGTCCCCGCGCTGGGACGGCCCCCGGGTCGAGCTGCTGGTGCCACCGGACGAGGTGGTCGCCGCGGTGCGCGACCTGCTCGCCGAACAGCCGGTGGCCGACCTGACGGTGGAGGAGGCGGGCCTGGACGAGGCCTTCCTCGACCTCTACCGGTCCGTCGGGGCCGAGGAGCACGCGAACGGCGGCAGCCCGCAGGAACCGGAGGAGCGGCCGTGAACCCGGGCACCGTCAACCGCCGCCTCCCGCTGGTCTGGCTCGCCCTGCACCGGCGCCGCCGGATGCTGCTCTCCCTGCTGTTCGGCATGGTCGTCTTCGAGACCCTGATCGTGGTGATCGCCGGGACCGTCCCGACCGGCGACCTGTTCGGCGAACGCCGCACCCCGCCCGGCGCGTTCAAGGCCTTCAGCGGCTCCAACGGCGACGTCTCCATCGCCAGCTACCCCGGTCTGCTCGGCGCCGGACTCACCCACCCGTTCTGGATCGCCCTCCAGCTGACCGTGATCGGCTCGCTCGGCGCCGCCGCCGTCGCGGCCGACGTCGAGTCCGGGACCATCGAGCTGCTGATGACCCGCCCGGTCTCCCGCTGCCGGCTGCTCGCCGAACGGGCCGGCGCCCTGATCGCCGCCACGGTGCTGCTCAACGCCGCCGCCACGCTGACCCTCGCGCTCGGGGTGGCGGCCTCCGCCCCCCCTGCGTGCCGCCGTCCCGCTGAGCGCGGTGTTCACCGCCGGACTGCTCGGCTGCGCCCTCGCGTTCTGCCTGACCGGGCCGGTGCTGGCGGTCTCCGCGATCAGCCGGCGGCGGGCCCACGTGATCGGCGCGGCCGTCGCGTTCGGCGCGGTCGGCTTCGCGCTCAACTTCGTCGCGCTGGCCTGGTCCCCGGCCAGGCCGCTGCGCTACCTCAGCCCGTTCCACTACTACGCGCCGGGCGACGTGCTCGGCCACGGCGGAGTGCCGTGGGCGGCCTTCGGCGTCCTGCTCGGGGTGGGGCTGCTCGGGCTGGCGGCGGCCTTCCGGCTGCTGGAACGCCGGGACCTGGCGGCCTGAGGCGGGCCGCCCGGCCGGCCTCGGGCGCGGGTCGTCCATCCGCGCAAGGTGGCGTGAACCGCCGATCCGAATGCGGCCTCGGCCGTGCCGGCGTCGAGGGCCCCGGCCAGTTCGAGGGTCACCAGCCCGTGCAGGGTGGCCCAGATCGACAGGGCGATCGACGCTGCCTCGCCGACGAGGACGGACGCCTCCAACGCGCGATCGATCGCCGCGAGGAGCGGGCGGATCGGGTCACCGGCACCGATCTCCCCCGACGGGTCGAAGGATTGCACACCGCCGAACAGCACCGTGTACAGGTGGCTGTGCCCGCGTCCCCAGTGACGGTAGGCGACGGCCAGCGCGTAGAGGTCGGCAAGCGGGTCCGCGGAGGTCGGCGCCGCCGACAGGTCGTGGAACAGGCCGGCGACGGCTCTGTCGCGCACCGCACCGATCAGCCCGTCCTTGCCGCCGAACAAGGAGTACACCGCCGTCGTCGACGTCTCGGCGGCCGTGGCCACGGCGCGGACCGTGACCGACTCCTGGGGACGGGTGGCGAGCAGTTCGGTCGCGCACTCCACGAGTCGCTCTTTGACGGTCGCGTCGTTCGTTTTCGGCCTACCCATGACGAGAAGCCTACCGCATTTGATAACGTCGTTTTGAAACAGTGTTCCGAAACGACGGAGGTCTGCCGTGCCCACGTTCGCCCCACCCCTCGCCCGCTTCACCGGACGCCTGTTGCGGGCCCTGGCCGCCGTCGCGACGCTGGTCGTCGTCTTCCTCGCCACGATCGTCCTCACGGACGGAGCGGGATCGGGCCTCGGCGCATGGCTCACGACCCTGGGAACCGGGGCCGCCGCCGCACTCTGGCGGGGCCGGCGCCGCACCCGGGCGGCGCGGCTCGTGCCGCTCCTGCCGGTGGTCGTCGCGGCGGCGTTGACGGCGCCGGTCCTCATACCGACCGTGCCCACGGACCGGCGGCATCCGCCCGCCCTGCCCTTCGTGGCCACCCAGCACTGGAGCCTGGCCACGGGCAGCCGGGTCGCGGTGTACCACTACCCGCCCGCGAACGCCGGCACCCGGCACCCCACACCGCTCGTCTACCTCAACGGCGGGCCGGTTCGCGGTATCTCGCTCCTCGATCACCGGTTCCTGCAGCTC
Organism: Kitasatospora sp. NPDC127116; assembly: GCF_042677365.1. Classification (NCBI taxonomy): domain Bacteria; kingdom Bacillati; phylum Actinomycetota; class Actinomycetes; order Kitasatosporales; family Streptomycetaceae; genus Kitasatospora; species Kitasatospora sp. NPDC127116. Next base: position 5,596 of record NZ_JBHXTL010000034.1, on the reverse strand, counting down.
CTGGCGGGACAGGGCTACGACGTCTACGCCTACGAACCGGCCGGTGCCGGGCGCAGCGACCTGCTTCCCATGGGCCAGTACACGATCGACAGGTCGGTGCGCGACCTGTCCGCCTTCGTCGACCACCTGGACCAGGGCAAGGTCGACATCCTCGGATTCTCGGCAGGCGCGGTCGTGCTCACGCGAGCCCTGGCCGACCCGGGCGCCGCCGAACGCCTGCACCGGGCGATCATCGCCGAACCCGGACCGGTCGACGGCCCCGCCGCCCGCATCGAGGGGCCCGAGGGCCGACCGTCCGCGCGCGGCCTCGCGCCGGACATGACCGGACCGCGGTCGACACACATGCCGCGCTACGCAGCCGCGTTCGGCCTCATGCGACTCGGACTCCTCACCCCCGACACCGGGCTCATCGGACAGGCCGAAGGCGACAACGCGTTCACCGCCGCCGACCTCGGCAGCGACACCGCGTCCGCCTATTGCGCGCGCGACGCGCACCGCATCCCCGTGGAGGACACCGCACAGAACTTCTCCTTCAGCCCCGCCGCCAGCCTCCGGATCCAGCAGACGGTCAAGGACTCGCCCTCCATCGCACCGCGACTGCGCCAGTCCCGGACCCCCGCGATGCTGATGATCGCCGAGTGCTCCTCCCAGGTCCGTCAATGGGAGACCGCCGTCCTGGCCGATGACCCCGCCGTCCAGCGCACGCAGTACCTGCCCGGGGTCGGACACCACATGTGGAACGGCCTGGACGACAACAACGACCGAGCCGCCGCCGTCATCACCGCGTTCCTCCAGGACAAGCCGGCACCTCTGCCGAACTATCCGACCCGCGACGAGATCCCCGCGTTCCTGCGCGACCGCAAGTGAAGGCCTCGCGGCCCCGGGCGACACCCGGAGGCCGCCTCCACCGCCGGGCCGGGCGGCGGCCGCGTGTGCCGCGCCTCGTTCGTCGGCCGCTGATCAGCCGCCGTCCGGCCGTCCGTCACCCGTGGGTCAGCGAGCGGACGTAGACGTGCCAGTCGGAGCCCACGCCGCCCGGGAGCAGGTTCGGGCTGTTGTCGCCGAACAGCACCGTCCTGCCGTCGTCGGTCACGAACGGCCCGCTCGCGGCACCGTCCTGCGGCGCGCCGTCGGGAGTCGTGGTGAGGAGCTCGGTGCGCCCGGTCCTGAGGTCCTGCCGGTACAGGTCGTGGCGCGCCTCGCCGGCCCGGATGATCGTGTCGGAGCAGCCGCCGGAGAAGTAGATCCACCGGTCGTCGGCGGTGACGGCCGCCGACGGGTCCGCCCAGCAGATCGCGTCCGGGTTGGCGGACGTCCTGATGCTCAGGACCTGGCCCGTCCGCAGATCGTGGACGAAGAGCTCGGTGCGGGACTTGCCGCCCGGCAGCGGACTCGCGCCGAGGGCGTAGGCGGCGTAGCGGCCGTCGCGGCTGAGGCGGAGGGTCGCGTCCGCCGCGCCGGGCGTCCCGTCGGCGGCGAGGCCCGCGAGGACGGTGGTGCCACTGTGCAGGTCGGTGGCGTAGAGGGTGGTGTAGCGCGGCCGGAGCAGGCCGGCGGTGCCGTCGTCGGTGGCCGGCAGGAGGTTCGTGGCCCGGGAGGCGAAGCCGACCGTCCTGCCGTCCCCGCTGATCGTCGGGTGCTCCGAGGCGCCGTCGGCGGCGTGCCCGTCGGCCCCGAGGCTGACGAGGCGGGTGGCGCCGGTGACGCGGTCGGTGACGTAGACGTTCCGCGTGTCCGGGGTGACGGGAGCCCCGGCACGACATCGTCGCGGGCCGACATGAAAGCGATGCGCCGCCCGTCGGCGCTGATGACCGGCTGGTAGGAGCCGTGGTCGCCCTCGCCCTCGGCGGACGCGGTTCCCGTGGTGACGGGGCGGGTGCGCCCCTTCACACGGTCGCGGACGTAGACGTTGAACACCCCGTTCGCCTCGGCGGAGAACACGATGTAGCGGCCGTCGCCGCTGATCCCCGCCGTCTCGGTGATCGAGGTCAGCGGGGTGCCGTCGTCGGTGCGGCTGACGAGTTCCGTCCGTCCGGTCCGCAGGTCGCGGACGTACAGGCCGAAGCCGAGGCTCGCGGCCTCCGGCACCAGGTTCGTCGCGGAAGAGCCGAACAGCGCGTAGCGGCCGTTGCCGCTGATGCCCAGGCTCGTGGAGTGCCGGTTCGCCAGGGCGCCGTCCACGCCGAGGTCGACCCGGGAAACGCGGCCCCACGACGGAGCCGCCTGGGCCGGTGCGGCGGTGACGGTGACGACGGCGGCCACCGCGAGAACGCCGGCGGCGCGCGCCAGTCGACGCGTGCGGGTCGTTCGGTTCGTCGATTGCATGGTGATGCGTCCTCCCCGGATGGTTGGTCCGGCCCGCCTCTGCTCCCCGTGTCGGCGTGCCCGGAGGAGAGCCAAGCGCCGCACGCCGCCCGCGGTCAACGGTTCGGGCGGAAACCGATCGAGAATACGTCGCCGGGCAGGGCGCACGGCCCCGTGCGTCCGCGCGGCCCGTGACTCACGAGCCCTCGATCGCCCCTGGCCGGGCGGCCGGCGCGGCGAAGGGCCCGTCCAGGGCGGCCCACTGCAGGAGCAGGATGGTCTTGCCGTCGGTGATGCGTCCGTCGCGGACCATGGCGAGGGCGTCGGCGAAGGGCAGTTCGAGCACCTCGATGTCCTCACCGTCCTCCTCGAGTCCGCCACCGGTTCCGGTGCGGTCGGCCGGGGTGTAGGGGGCGGCGTAGAAGTGCAGGCGCTCGGTGACGGAGCCGGGGCTCATGTAGGCGTCGAGGACGTGGGTGAGCGGGCCGAGCGTGACGCCGAGCTCCTCGGCGCTCTCGCGGCGGACGGCGGCGAGCGGGTCGTCGCCGTCGAGCAGTCCGGCGGCGGCCTCGACGAGCATGCCGTCCGGGTGGTCGTTGACGTAGGCCGGGTAGCGGAACTGGCGGGTGAGCAGCACCAGGCCGCGCTCGGCGTCGTACGGCAGGACGACCGCGCCGTTTCCGCGGTCGTAGGTCTCGCGCTGCTGGGTGACCCAGCGTCCGTCGTGGCGCCGGTAGTCGAAGGTGGTGCGGCGCAGGACGTGCCAGCCCTGCGAGGTGAGTTCCACGTCGCGCACCACGACGTCGGGGTTGCGGGTCAGGTCGCGTCCGGCGCGGTCGAGGCCGGTGCGGCCGCGGTGGTCCGGGATGTCGGTCCCGGGGCGGGGGGTCATGCCGTCCCCTGCGGGGCGTGGCGCGGGAGGTCGGCGACGTCGTGGTAGACGGGCAGGCCGCGCCTGCGGGCGGTGGCGACGTCCTGGTCGGCGCCGGCGGAGTCACCGGGGAGCCGGAGCACGGCGTCGCAGTGGGCGAGCAGGCGGTCGGCGGTCGGGTAGAGGACCTGGTCGGCGAGGGGGTCGGTGGGCCCCGCACCGGCGGAGCGCAGCACGGGCAGAGCGATCCATTCCCCGATCACCGGGACGTGGCCGGCGGCGAAGACCGGCCAGGCCGCTGCTTCGAGGCGGGCGAGGTTCGCGGCCATGGCCTGTGGGTCGCCGTCGGTTCCGGAGCGGTACGGCCCGGCGATGAGGACGAGCATGGGCTTCTGGGTCATGGCGCGCTACGATACACGCAGAAACGTGCAAGAACAGGAGAAAGTACGGATGCTGGCTGCCGAGAGACGTGACCACCTGCTGGGCCTGCTCGCCCGCGAGGGCAAGATCGTGGCCAAGGACGTCGCCGCGGACCTCGGCATCTCCGAGGACAGCGTGCGCCGCGACCTGCGCGACCTGGCCGCCGAGGGACTCTGCCAGCGCGTCTACGGCGGGGCCCTGCCCGTCTCCCCGGCCGTCGCGGACTACGCGGCCCGGCAATCGGTCACGCCGGACGGCAAACGGCTGGTCGCCGCGGTCGCCGCCGCGCTCGTCCGGCCGGGCGGCGCCCTGATCCTGGACGGCGGCACCACCGCGCTCGCCGTCGCCCACGCCCTCCCGCCGGACCTGGCCTGCACCGTGATCACCCACAGCCCGACGATCGCGGCCGCGCTGCTCGACCACCCCCGGGCCGAGGTCTTCCTGCTCGGCGGCCGCCTCTTCAAGCACTCGGCGGTCACCTGCGGCGCCGCCGCCGTCGAGGCCGCCCAGAACGTCTCGGCCGACCTGTGCCTGCTCGGCGTCACCGGCGTGCACCCCGAAGCCGGACTGACCACCGGCGACGCGGACGAGGCCGCGATGAAACGCGCCCTGGCCGCACGGGCCGCGGACACCTACGTCCTCGCCTCGTCCGAGAAGATCGGCACCGCCTCCCGGTTCCGTGTCCTGCCCTGGGAGGACATCAGCGGACTGATCACCGACGCCGATCCCGGCCACCCGGTCCTCGGTCAACTCGCGACGCGCGGCGTGGAGATCCTGTCGGCCGGCTGACGGCTACGGCGCGAGCACCGGATCGCATGATCGGCCGAGGGCCGGAGGAGTCCGCAGGGGCGTGCACGCTCGTTCGCGTTCGTTCACGTTCGTTTCGCGCTTTATCAACGCAGGGCGAGGACCTGGCCGGGCAGGAGGAGGTCGGGGTCGTCACCGATGACCTCGCGGTTCAGCTCGTGGAGGGCCGGCCAGTCGTCCGGGACGCCGAGGGTCTGGGCAATACCGCTGAGGGTGTCGCCGGGTCGCACGGTCCAGGTGTCCGAATCGTCGCCGTTCACGTCGTCCGAGGAAGCGTCGTCGGCGCGGAGCAGGGGCGCGGCGGAGTGGGGCCGTGCCTGCGTCGGGCGGTGGTCACGGGCGGCGTGCTCGACGGTGTGGTCGCCGCCGTGGGCGGCACGCCTTCCGCAGGCCGGCCACGGGGCCAGGCCGCGGCGAGCGGCGAGGTTCTCGGCCACGGCGATCTGCTGCTCGCGGGTGGCCTGGTCGGCGCGGGGCGCGTAGCCGAGGCCTCCGTTGGAGCGCCAGGTCCCCGCGTCGAACTGCAGTCCGCCGTAGTAGCCGTTCCCGGTGGCGGCGTTCCAGCGCCCTCCGCTCTCGCACCGGGCGAGGGCGTCCCAGTCCACGCCCGCCCGGACTCCCGTGGCCGCGCCCGCGGCGGACGACGCCGTGGCGCTGCCGACAACTCCGGCGAGAGCGAGCAGGGGAAGCAGGAGGGCGAGGGCCAGGCGACGGACCACGGACAGCGGTGACATGAAAGCTCCGCACCTTCGGGAACAGGGACCGGGCATCGGAATGCCCTCTCCACCCATGCACAAGGCGGGGCGCCGACAGTTGCAGACAGGACGGGATCTCCTCCGGGCGGCGGTTCGACACCACCCGAACGCCACCCCGGCCGCGGCGCGGAGCCGTGCCGCGGGTCGCGGTCCTCGCGCTCACGGTGCCGCAGGTCCGATGCTCCGACCGCGTACCTCCACCGGGTGGGCAGTCACATCGCCCGTACCGGTCGGGAGGTGGCCGAACGTCAGGGTTCGGGGAGCCGACCGGCCACCCGGGCCACCATCAACGGTCCCGGTGCGAGGCGGCGGTCGCGGGCCGGTTCTTCCGGTTGGCGTGTGCGGTCGGGGGTGGTGGAGACGGCGCGAGGGCCTGTGCTCGCGCGTATCGCGCGGGCGCAGGCCCTCGTGGGTCACTCCGGTGGTCCCTGTCCGGCCC